>NZ_CP050192.1:4169063-4424420 GCF_011694515.1 Mycobacterium sp. DL592
GCGCCTTCTTCGCCGTCGCCTACGGCCTCACCGACGATCAGGCACGTCAGACTCCGACCGTCAGCACGCTGTCGATAGGCGGTCTGATCAAGCATGCCACCGGTGTGCAGCACAGCTGGTGCCAACGCATCGCGGCCGCACCCGGCGAGCCGCCGGAGGACACCCGGCCGTTCGAGGAACGCGCCAGGGAATACGAGGCGCAGTACGTGATGAGCCCGGACGAGACGCTGGCGCAGCTTCTCGACGCCTACGCCCGGCAGAACCGCGAGACGCTGCGGCTGGCCGAGACCGCGGGCCTCGACGCGGCGGTACCGGTACCGCGTGATGCACCGTGGTTCCCGCGGGACGTCGACGCGTGGTCGGTGCGCTGGGTGTTGCTGCACCTCGTCACCGAGCTGGGCCGCCACGCCGGGCACGCCGACATCATCCGCGAAAGCATCGATGGCGCAACCATGTACGAACTCGTCGCGGCGGCCGAGGAGTGGGAGCCGCAACCGTGGTTGACACCGTGGTCGCCGAAGCGGTGACAGCACGGCCAGCAAACACAACGTTGTGACCGCCGTCGCTGCGCCACCGTGAAATTGGTGGTAATAGGGGCCGGTTTGGCACACTGGGAAGAATGAGTTCGACCAAACACCGCGAAGTAGCCAAGCTCGATCGGGTTCCGTTGCCGATCGAGGCGGCGCGCATCGGTGCGACGGGTTGGCAGCTCACTCGCACCGGCGCCCGAGTTCTCACCAAGTTGCCCGGCCGTGGGCCCTGGCAGGACAAGGTCATCAGGGAGATTCCGAAGACCTTCGCCGAGCTCGGCCCGACGTACGTCAAGTTCGGTCAGATCATCGCCTCCAGCCCGGGAGCGTTCGGCGAGTCGTTGAGCCGTGAGTTCCGCGGTCTGCTCGACGCGGTCCCGCCGGCCGACACCGCCGAGGTGCACAAACTGTTCAAGCAGGAGCTCGGTGGCGAGCCCGGTGAGCTGTTCGCGACCTTCGAGGAGGAGCCGTTCGCGTCCGCCTCGATCGCCCAGGTGCACTTCGCCACCCTGCGCAGCGGTGAGGATGTCGTCGTCAAGATCCAGCGCCCGGGTATCCGGCGCCGGGTTGCCGCCGATCTGCAGATCCTCAAGCGCTTCGCCCAGATCGTTGAGTTCGCGAAGCTGGGCCGGCGGCTCTCAGCCCAGGACGTGGTGGCCGACTTCGCCGACAATCTCGCCGAGGAGCTGGACTTCCGTCTGGAGGCCCAGTCGATGGAGGCCTGGGTGTCGGGTCTGCACGGTTCGTCGCTGGGCCGCAATATCCGGGTCCCGGAGGTGCACTGGGAGTTCACCAGCGAGCGGGTGCTGACGATGGAGCGTGTGCAGGGCGTGCGGATCGACGATGTCAAGGAGATCCGCAAGAAGGGCTTCGACGGCACCGAACTCGTCAAGGCGCTGCTGTTCTCCACCTTCGAGGGCGGCCTTCGGCACGGCCTGTTCCACGGCGACCTGCACGCGGGCAATCTGCTCGTCGACGACGACGGCAAGATCGTGTTCCTGGACTTCGGCATCATGGGCCGGATCGATCCCCGAACCCGTTGGCTGTTGCGCGAACTGGTCTACTCGCTGGTGGTCAAGAAGGACCACGCGTCGGCGGGCAAGATCGTGGTGCTGTTGGGTGCGGTGGGCACCGTCAAGCCGGAAGCCCAGGCCGCCAAGGACCTCGAGGCGTTCGCCCAGCCGCTGACGTTGAAGACCTTGGGCGATATGTCCTATGCCGATATCGGCAAGCAGCTCTCGACGCTGGCCGACGCCTATGACGTCAAGCTGCCGCGGGAGCTGGTGCTCATCGGCAAGCAGTTCCTCTATGTCGAGCGGTACATGAAGCTGCTGGCACCCAAGTGGCAGATGATGAATGACCCCCAGTTCTCCGGCTACTTCGCCAATTTCATGGTCGAGATCAGCCGCGAACATCAGAGCGACGTCGAGGTCTAGAACGTTGGAGATTCGTTGCGGCACGGCTCAAGTCGCCGACGATGTGGAGATCTACTACGAGGACATGGGCAACCCCGGCGACCCGCCGGTGCTGCTCGTGATGGGTCTGGGAGCCCAACTCCTGTTGTGGCGCGACGGCTTCTGCGAGCGCCTGGTGAACCAGGGCCATCGCGTCATCCGCTACGACAACCGCGATGTCGGGTTGTCGTCGAAACTGCACGGCCAACGTGCCGGCGGCGCCCTAGTGCCCAGCCTGTTGCGGTCGTTCGTCGGCCGGCCCAGCCAGTCGGTGTACACGCTGGAGGACATGGCTGATGACGCCGCGAACCTGTTGGATCATCTCGAGATCGACCAGGCGCATGTCGTCGGCGCGTCGATGGGCGGCATGATCGCGCAGATCTTCGCCGCCCGGTATGCGCACCGCACCAATGCGCTGGGAATCATCTTCTCTTCGAACAACTCTGCGTTCCTGCCGCCGCCGGCGCCGAAGGCGCTGCTGTCGTTGATCAAGGGTCCGGCACCGGACTCGCCGCGCGAGGTGATCGTCGAGAACTCGATTCAGGTGAGCAGGATCATCGGCTCACCGGGCTATCCGGCATCCGAAGAGAAACTTCGCCAGGAGGCCATCGAGGCCTACGATCGGGCTCACTACCCGCAGGGCATCGCGCGTCATTTCGGGGCGGTTCTGGGCAGTGGCAGCCTGAAGCGTTACGACAAGCAGATCAGCGCTCCCACCGTCGTAATTCACGGCCGCGCAGATAAATTGATGCGTCCGACGGGCGGCCGTGCGATCGCCTCGGCGATCCCCAATGCGCGCCTGGTGCTGATCGACGGTATGGCCCACGACCTGCCCGAGGCGTTGTGGGACGACATCGTCGGGGAGTTGAAGACGACGTTCTCCGAGGCGAACAGCCCGGCCGGCTGAGTTAAGCTCGTCTGAGCAAGTCCGCGGTGATCGCAGATCCCGTCGGGGGGATAAGTGGTTGCTGCCTTAAGCATTCTGCGAAAGGCACATCGAACAATGCCGAAACGGCTCACACCTCATTTCGACGACGTGCAGGCACATTACGACCTGTCCGACGATTTCTTCAGGCTCTTCCTCGACCCCACTCAGACCTACAGTTGCGCCTACTTCGAGCGCGACGACATGACGCTGGAAGAAGCCCAGCTCGCCAAGATCGACCTGGCACTGGGCAAGCTGGGCCTGCAGCCCGGGATGACGTTGCTCGACATCGGCTGCGGGTGGGGCGCCACGATGATGCGGGCGGTCGAACAGTACGACGTCAACGTCATCGGGCTGACGTTGTCGAAGAATCAGCGTGACCACGTCGAACGGCTGTTCTCCGCATCGGGGAGCCCACGCAGCACACGCATCGAGCTGATGGGCTGGGAGGAGTTCGACGAGCCCGTCGACCGCATCGTGTCGATCGGCGCCTTCGAGCACTTCGGATTCGACCGCTACGACGACTTCTTCAATATGGCCTACAAGGCGCTGCCCGACGACGGGGTGATGCTGCTGCACACGATCACCGCCCTGACGTTGCCGCAGATGGCTGACCGGGGCATGCCGCTGACCATCGAGGTGGCCAAGTTCGTCAAGTTCATCCTCACCGAGATCTTCCCGGGCGGGCGCCTGCCGTCGATCGAGAAGGTCGAGGAGCATTCGGCCGCCGCCGGCTTCACCTTGACCCGCACGCAGTCGCTGCAGCCGCACTACGCCCGAACCCTGGACCATTGGGCCGCGGCGCTCGAGGCCAACCGGGACCAGGCGATCGCGGTGCAGTCCGAGGAGGTCTACGACAGATATATGAAATACCTGACCGGATGTTCACGAGCCTTCCGAATTGGGTACATCGACGTCGACCAATTCACGCTCGAGAAGCAGCCACGACATACCCATAGCTAGCAGGAGCTTTTTGCGGATCGCCGGTGGGCGCGACGGTATGGTCCGCGTCACATGAGGCATACTGACGCCCACACACCACCACACGCGGGGGCCGTGGTGCGAGAGATTCAGGAAGGTTTGACAACCATGGCCGAGGCAACAGACACCAAGGACATGCGGCCCCATTTCGAGGAAATCCAAGCTCATTACGACCTTTCGGACGATTTCTTCGGCGTGTTCCAGGATCCGACCCGCAAGTACAGCTGTGCGTACTTCACCGGGCCGAACGCCACCCTGTCGGAAGCCCAGGTCGCCAATGTCGACCAGCACCTCGACCGGTTGGACCTCAAGCCGGGCATGACCCTGCTGGAGGTGGGCTGCGGCTGGGGACTGACGTTGCAGCGCGCGATGGAGAAGTACGACGTCAACGTCATCGGGCTGACTCTGTCGAAGAATCAGAAGGCCTACTGCGACCAGCTGCTGGCCAACGTCGACAGTGACCGCACGTTCGACGTGCGGCTGGAGGGCTGGGAGCAGTTCCACTCGCCGGTCGACCGGATCGTCTCGATCGAGGCCATCGAGCACTTCGGCTTCGAGCGCTTCGACGACTTCTTCAAGCGCTGCTTCGACATCCTGCCCGATGACGGTCGCATGACCATCCAAAGCAGCTGCGGCTACCACCCGGATGACCTGATCGCCCGTGGCAGGAAGCTGACGTTCGAGTTGGCCCGCTTCGCCAAGTTCATGGTTGATGTGATCTTCCCGGGTGGCCGTATCCCGAGCACCAAGATGTTGGTCGCGCACGGAGAGAAGGCCGGGTTCGTCGTGCCTGAGCCGCTGTCGCTGCGTAACCATTACATCAAGACCCTCGGTATCTGGGCCGCGCGACTTGAGCAGCACAAGGACGAGGCCATCGCGGCGGCCGGCGTCGAGAGCTACGACAACTACATGCGGTATTTGACCGGCTGCCAGTACTACTACCTCGACGAGTCGATCGACGTCAGCCTGGTGACCTACCTCAAGCCGGGCGCCGTCGCCTCCGCGTAGTTCTTGTCGGCATGATCTGTCGGATCGGGCCGACATCGTTCGTCGAATAGGTAGAGAGTGGAACGCAGGGTTCTGCTCCCGACCCGAGGACGGCACGATGTACTACTTCGCTTTGCTCCAGACGCCCGAGCGTGACCTTGCCCCCGAGGCTGCGCAGGCGGAGATGCAGGCTTATCACGACTTCCATGTGCGGGCGCGCGAGGCCATCCGCGGCGGCGACGCGCTGGCCTCGACGACTGAGGCGGTCCGGATCGACGGCGGCCCGGATCACCCGGTGGTCACTGACGGCCCGTTCGCGGAGGGCGCTGAGGTCGCCGGCGGCTTCTACGTCTTCGAAGCCGACAACCTCGACGACGCGCTCAAGCTGGCTGAACAGGTGCCGGCCGCCCGGTACGGCGCGGTCGAGGTGTGGCCGATGGTGCATTGGACTCCCCCGGCTCACCGGACAACCGGCAACGACTGGCTGGCCCTGCTCTTGGAACCGCCCGCCCGGGTCAACACGCCGGGCACGCCCGAGTGGGACGCCGGCGCGCGCCGGCATGTCGATTTCGGTGCCGCGGCGGGCGACCACGCGCTCGGCGGGGCGCCGCTGCATCCCCCGAGCACTGCAACGACGGTGCGGGTGCGCGATGGCGAGGTGCTCTTGACCGACGGGCCGTTCGCGGAGGACGCGGAGGTGGCCAACGGCTTCTATCTGTTGCGGGCTGCCGACCGGGATGAGGCGACCAAGCTCGCGTCGATGATTCCGGCGACGGCTGTGCAGTTGCGCCGCCTGGCGGGCGTTTCGCTCCTCTAGAGCATGCAGTCTCTGGACGGCGTCTTCCGGCGCGAGTGGGGCCCGGCGGTGGCCGCGCTGGCCCGTTGGTCCGGTGATCTCACCGTCGCCGAGGACGCCGTTCAGGAGGCGTGCTCAGATGCGGTCCGGGCGTGGTCGCGTGAGGGATTGCCCGACAATCCCGGGGCGTGGCTGATGACGGCCGCGCGCAACCGGGCCCGCGACCGTCTGCGTCGCGAATCCCTGCGTCCGGGAAAGGAGTTGGCAGCTGTGCTCGACGACATCGTCGCCCGCACCGACCGGGTCGACATTCACCCGGTGCGCGACGACGAGTTGCGGATGATGTTCACGTGCGCGCACCCGGCCTTGGAACGGGCGTCACAGCTGGCTCTGACGTTGCGGCTTGTCTCGGGCTTGACGGTGGCCGAGATCGCGCGGGCCCTGCTGCAGAGTGAGGCGGCCGTTGCACAGCGAATCACGCGTGCCAAGAACAAGATCCGGCATGCGAACATCCCGTTGCGGGTGCCGGAGGCTGATCGGCTGCCGCAGCGGACGCCGCACGTGCTGTCGTGCATCTACTCGGTGTTCACCGAGGGCTATTGGTCTACTGGGGGTCCGTCGGCGATCCGCGACGAACTGTGCGACGAGGGCGTACGGCTGGCCGGTGAGCTAGCTGTGCTGATGCCTGACGAGCGCGAGGCACATGCTCTGTCAGCCCTTGTGCTGCTGCATGATTCGCGCCGCGCGACCCGCGTCGACATCTCGGGCGCGCTGGTACCGCTAGAGGAACAGGACCGACGGCGCTGGGATCGCGGCAAGATCGCGCGCGGGCTCGCCGCAGTGACCCGGGCGCAGGGGTCGACGGGGCCGTATCTTCCCCAGGCGGTGATCGCCGCGGTGCACGCGACGGCTCCGGACTGGCATCGGACCGACTGGGCGACGATCTGCCTGGCCTATGACCGCCTGCTGGAGCTCACCGACTCCCCGGTGGTCCGGGTCAATCGGGCGCTGGCGATCGGGCTTCGCGACGGACCGGAGGCAGGCTTGGCCGCGCTGGACAAGGCGGCCCACGATCCACGGCTGGTCCGCTCGAACGTTGCGGCCACGGTGCGCGCCGACCTGCTGCGCCGGGCCGGGCGGCGCCGAGAGGCCGCGCAGTGGTACCGGGACGCTCTGGAACTCAACGGCTCTGAACCGGGCAAGGTGTTTCTCCGACGGCGAATCGCCGAATGCGGAGGATGACTGGCCACTAGGGTCGGTTCATGCTTGCTGGTCGACTCGCAGATCCGAATTGCACGCTCGGCACCGATCCCCGCTCCGATCCACGGATGGTCGCCGCATTCGCCCCGCTCGGCCTGGCCGACGCGCTGCCGGATGCGCCGCTGACCGTCGACTCCCCGATCGAGCATCGACTGGCCTACGCGGCGGCCGCCGAGGAAGCCATCGGCGCGGTGTTCGACGCGCTCGCGCTGGCCGCACCGGCACCTGGGGGCGTCAGCACGACCACGGTCACCATTCCCGGCGGCGACGGCAACGAGCTGACGTTGTTCATCAGCCGACCGGACATTGCACCGGGGGCGTTGCCGGCCGTCGTGCATTTCCACGGCGGGGGGATGGCGATCGGCAGCGCTGCCGATGCCGCCTATCGGCATTTACGTGAGTCCTTGGCGGCGACCGGGTTGGTGGTGGTCGGTGTCGAGTTCAGGAACTCGGCCGGCCGTCTCGGGGTGCATCCGTATCCGGCGGGACTCAATGACTGCGCGGCGGCGACCCGCTGGGTGTACGCCAACGCCGCGGATCTGGGAGTCAGCCATCTGATCGTGGCGGGCGAGTCCGGCGGCGGAAACCTGACGCTGACGGTCACCCACAAAGCCAAGCGGGAAGGCTGGCTCGGGGAGATCGCCGGCGCGTACGCGCAATGCCCCTATATCTCCAACAAGTGGCTGGACTATCCGGCGGAGTTTCCGTCATTGCGGGAGAACGACGGTTACTTCATCAGCTGCCAGCAAGCGGCGTTACTGGGTTCGGTGTACGACCCGTCTGGGACGCATGTGAACGATGTGACATGTTGGGCCGGGAAAGCCTCGGAACAAGATTTGACCGGATTACCACCGCACGTCATATCGGTGAATGAGCTCGATCCCTTGCGCGACGAGGGGCTTCTCTATTACCGCCGCCTGCTTGCCGCCGGTGTCCCGGCGGCGGGGCGGATCGTCGTGGGCACCTGCCATGGCGGTGACCTGCTGTTTCCTGCTGTCATGCCGGAGGTTTTCGGGGCGACCGTGCGGGATATCAGTGGTTTCGCGAATTCGTTGAATTCGTAACCACTTTCGCGTGGAGCGACGCTCTGTGCCACTGATTAAGATCAATTAATTGTGTCGTCAATAACCGGCTTTTTGTAGTTGGTGATTCCGTTGACAGCCCTATGCGGCGGTGGGACGCTTACGCCAGTTATAAGGCATTACATAGGGGGTCGGGGATATGTCCACAGCTAACGTGGTTCAGTTCGGAACCAAGAGGTTGCAACTCAGCACCGCAGCACTAGTAGTCGCTGCGGCAGCCACGCTCACACCAGTGGTCGCTCACGCGGGGCCAAGCCTCGCGCCGTTCGCCGAAAACATCGGCAGCGCAGCATCGCTCGTCGTCAATCCGGTCATCGTTCCGAGTAATTCCGCCAACGCTTCGGCGTCTGTCGTCACGGATCCGTGCGCCACCGCCAACTTCAAGCTGGGCTGCTACACGGTCGAGGGAGCCGTCGCAGGTACCCAGGCCATCGTCCGCGGCGTCGTGGTCTACGTCGGGACGGTAGCGTATGTCTTCGTCCAGGCCACGGGTGAACTTCTCAAGGCGATAGGCAACATTCTCCCCGGACCGGTGGGCAACTTCTTCACGAATGTCGGCAACGGAGTCAGCGCCTTCGCCACCAATATCGCCCAGACGTTCCACGTCGGCCCGTATCTCACAGGCGCGTAGCCCAATTCAGGGACGCAACTCG
This sequence comes from Mycobacterium sp. DL592, assembly GCF_011694515.1. Lineage (NCBI taxonomy): Bacteria > Bacillati > Actinomycetota > Actinomycetes > Mycobacteriales > Mycobacteriaceae > Mycobacterium > Mycobacterium sp. DL592. The sequence continues at coordinate 4,177,732 of NZ_CP050192.1, forward strand.
TCAGCTGACGCCCGACCGGCGGCTGGCGGGTTGTTCCACACTTGCCAGCTGTGTGGCTTCCCTCTGCGGAAGCCCACATCAGAGCACGGGGGATTACTGAGTGGGTGTCTTTTCAGGGCATTCGTCCAGCGACGACGAGGACGACGAAGAGCGGCGCCGAATGTGGCGCCGCAAGACTGCTTGGGCGGGGCTCCTAGTGCTCGTTGTCCTGATCGGCCTCGGAGCATGGCTTGGCCTCCGCGCGCAAGCGGCGAAGACTGACCTCGAACAAGCACGCGGCAGTGCCCAACAGGCCAAAGATGCCCTGCTGCAGGGAAACACCGCGGACGCATCACGCTTCGCGGCCGACGCGCAATCGCACGCCCAGGCAGCTCGCGACGCGACCCACTCGCTGCCGTGGAACATCGCTTCTGCCGTGCCATGGTTGGGCAGCCCGTTCAGAACCGGTCAGCAGATATCGAACGTTGTTCTCGGGTTGACTACCGACGTGTTGAGGCCCACCGCAGATGCCGGCACAGGTCTCGCACCAACGCAGTTGCTAGCCGACGGCCGGCTTGATGTAGCGGCATTGCGCAAGGAAGAGCCGGTGCTGGCCAAGATCGCCGCATCCGCGGCTCGAATCAATGCTGAAGCTATGGGGATTTCAGAGCCGGGGTACGTGTCAGCGATCGGCGAAGCACGGTCACAACTACAGAAGCAGACGTCTGATATCGCCCGACTGATGGACAACACGGCCTTGGCCGCGCAGCTGGCCCCGTCGATGTTGGGCGCCGACGGACCACGCACCTACTTCATGGGCTTCCAAACCAACGCCGAAGCCCGTGGAACTGGCGGTCTGCTCGGCGGTTTCGGAATCCTGCGGTTCGACAATGGCAAGCCGAGCGTGGACACGTTGGGGGCGAACAGCGACTTCAAGAAGCCGTTCACACCCTTCAGCCTAGGTCCGGAATACGACCAGGAATACGGGTTCACCCATCCGACTACGGATTTCCGCAACAGCAACCAGAGCTCCCACTTCCCCTACGCGGCGCAGATCTGGAAGTCGATGTGGGCACAGGAGTCGGGAGTGAACGTCGACGGAGTGATTGCAATCGATCCGATCGCTCTGAGCTACATCCTCGGAGCCACCGGACCGGTGGTGATGCCGAACGGTGAGACGGTGGCGGAGAACAACGTCGTGGAACTGACTGAGTCGACTGTTTATAGCCGATTTCCGAGCGATCAGGCTGCGCGAAAACAGTATCTCCAGGACATCGCAACCGAGGTCGTCAAGATGATCACCAAGCCGATAAACTCGCCTCGAAAGCTGTTGGATGCGTTGGGGCGGGCCATCAGTGAGCGCCGAATAGCGGTCTGGAGTGCATCGCCTGCAGACCAGAAGCTCCTTGAAGAAACACCCCTGGCTCATGCGATCCCCGACGACCCAGCCCCCTACGCCGAAGTTGTCATCAACAATCTCGGCGGAAACAAGATGGACTACTACCTCGACCGGCAGATCGAGTATGTCGCCGACGGCTGTGACGGGGATACCCGGATGTCGACCGTCACCGTCAGGCTGACCAACACGCTGTCGGATCCGGCGGGACTCCCTGATTATGTCGCAGGGCGGTTGGGTTTCTTTCCAGCCCTTGCGGAGAATGTTCCGCGAGGTGCGATGCTCACATCCGTGCGCCTTCTCGCGACCGAGAATGCACAGGTCATCAGTGTCCTGGTCAACGGCAAAAGGATTCGCGTCTTTGGAGCCAAGGAGCGCGGCCATCCAAGCTTCGAAGCTCAGGTGGCGATTCCGCCCGGAAAGACTGCCGAACTGACCTTCCGGCTCTCCGAGCCGACGGCTCGCGGCGGAGCACGGGTTCCTGTGCAGCCGTTGGCAGACAACCTGACGCCTGTGGTCTCGGTGCCCTCGTGCACGGGATGAGTAGCTGTCGACTGGCCGGACCGCGATCCCACGTCGCGCCGACCGGCCTTGCGTACGTAGGGCAAATCGATTCACCTCAAGCAGTTCGGCCGAATCTCGCCTTCTGCCCGAGGAATACGCGATGCCCGAGTTCTCATTCTGGGCTGCCCAGAGACTCCGAAAGGTATAATTCGCAAGGATGCGACGTCCAGGCGCCGCGACACGGGGCGGGAATTAGCATGTCGGGGAGACGGCTTTGACACTTCAAGACTTCCTAAAGGTTTTGCGTTCTCGATGGATAACCATCGCCGTTACCACCTTGGTGGTCGTGTTGGGCGCCATCATCGCCACGATGACCATGACTCCGGTCTACCAGGCATCGACGAGGCTGTTTGTCTCTACGGCCGCCAGTTCATCGCTGAGTGAGCTGTATCAAGGAAATCGACTCTCACAGGAGCGTGTTCTGTCATACACCGAATTGCTCATGGGAGAAACGCTGGCCCAGCGCACGATCGATAAACTCGGCCTCCCAATGACAGCGGCCGCGCTACGCAAGGATGTCAAAGCGACCGCCAAGCCCGACACCGTCCTGATAGACGTCAAAGTGGTTGACCCTTCGCCGATCCGAGCACGTGACATCGCGAACGCGCTTTCGGACGAGTTCGTCGTCATGGTGCGTGAACTGGAGACGTCTGCCAATGGGTCGACACCAGACGCTCGCGTTGTCGTCGAGCAGCGCGCGTCGATGCCCGAAAAGCCGGTCTCCCCAAAACCTTTGCTCAACATCACAGCAGGTCTAGCACTCGGCATCGCGTTGGGCGTCGGTCTGGCGATTCTGCGCGAGAAGCTCGATAACACCGTCAAGGACCGGCGGGAGCTTGAGGAGATCAGTCAGGTCTCGCTGGTCGGCAGCATTCCGCTCGACAAGGAACGTCCGGACGAGCCAGCGATAACATTCGACAACGACAGTTCCACGATTGCTGAGGCATTCAGGAAACTCCGCACAAACCTCCAGTTCCTCTCGGTGGACGACCCGCCGCGGGTGATCGTTGTAACCAGTTCAATGCCGAGCGAGGGTAAGACCACCACTGCTATCAACATCGGGCTGGCATTGGCGGAAGCCGAGCACAATGTCGTGATAGTCGACGGCGACATGCGCCGTCCCATGCTGGACAAGTATCTCGGTATGGTCGGCCGCGTCGGCTTCAGTACGGTGCTCAGCGGTGCAGCACCCCTTTCAGATGTGCTCCAGAAGACGAGATTCCCCCGATTGTCGGTATTGACCTCTGGCGCCGTTCCACCCAATCCCAGCGAGCTGCTCGGGTCGCTGGCCGCCCAAAAGGTTCTGGGCGAACTACGCGCCCAGTTCGACTATGTCATCCTGGATTCGTCGCCGCTGCTCGCGGTTACCGACGCCGCGATCTTGGCGGCGCATTCTGATGGCGCGCTTATCATCGCGCGGCACGGGCGGACAAAGCGCGACCAACTCGCACATGCGGTAGGAGCGCTGAGGGATGTCGGCGCACCCATACTCGGCGCCGTCTTCACCATGACTCCCTCACGTGGACGCTCGTCGTACAACTACAAGTACAACTACAACAGCCAGCCCGAGGCGCAAGTCACGTCTCCCCACGGACCGCTCACCGAGCCTGCAGTACCAGAACCCGCACCCGTGCTCGAAGTAGCCTCACAGCAAGACCAGAAGGATCACGCGTGAGCGCCGCTACGGATTGCTTCTCAGCATCCACGAAAGTCGGCGAAGGCCAATGACTAAGCGCGCTTTGATTACTGGCATCACAGGCCAAGACGGCTCATACATGGCTGAGCTCTTACTCAGCAAAGGTTATGAGGTGCACGGTCTCATTCGCCGCGCATCTACGTTCAACACCTCGCGCATTGATCATCTGTACGTCGACCCGCATTCGCCCGATGCGCGACTTTTTCTGCACTACGGAGATTTGAGCGACGGTGTACGACTGGTGACACTACTCGCCGACATCAAACCCGACGAGGTTTACAATTTGGCTGCACAGTCACATGTTCGGGTCTCATTCGATGAGCCCGAACATACAGCCGACACAACCGGAACCGGGACTGTTCGCATGCTCGAGGCGGTCCGATTGTCGGGAATCAAGACGCGCTATTACCAGGCCTCCTCCTCAGAGCTCTACGGTGCAACGCCACCACCGCAGTCCGAGGACTCGCCCTTCTACCCGCGGTCGCCCTACGCCGCCGCCAAGTTGTACAGCTACTGGATCACCAAGAACTATCGCGAGGCTTACGGCCTCTTCGCGGTCAACGGAATCTTGTTCAACCACGAATCACCAAGGCGTGGTGAGACATTCGCCACCCGGAAGATCACCCGCGCGGTCGCCGCAATAAAAGCCGGCAAACAAGACTGCGTGTATATGGGCAACCTCAATGCAGTCCGCGATTGGGGCTATGCACCCGAGTACGTCGAGGGAATGTGGCGGACCCTGCAGGCCGACCGGCCCGACGACTATGTCCTGGCAACGGGCGTGGGCACGAGTGTCAGAGAGTTCGTCGAGATTGCATTCGATCACGCGGGCCTCAACTGGGAGGATCACGTTCGGTTTGACGAACGCTACCTTCGCCCAACCGAGGTCGACGCCCTGATCGGTGATTCGTCTCGAGCTCGCGATCGACTCGACTGGGTGGCGAGCGTCCATGGCCCCGAGTTGGCTCGCCTCATGGTGGATGCGGACGTCGAAGCACTCGAGCACGCGGGCACTCCCTGGATCGACAGGGTGGAGCTGGACACGTGGGAAACACCGGTCGCCCGAGTCGATGCCACAACATGACGGCCGGCGCACAGTTCTCGGCCGGCGAGCTCGACCGCGATGCGCCGTTCTACATCGCAGGCCATCGTGGACTTGTCGGTTCAGCGATTGTCCGCCGGCTTCAGGCAGCGGGCTTCGAGAACCTGATCGGCCGAACATCAGTCGAGCTAGACCTGAGGGACCGCACAGCGGTCTTCGACTTCCTTACTGACACCAAGCCCCGCTACGTCGTCATGGCTGCGGCGAGAGTCGGCGGCATTCTCGCTAACAGTACCTACCCGGTCGACTTTCTCAGTGACAACTTACGTATCCAGGTCAATGTCCTCGACGCAGCGCGCAGTGCCGGCGTAGAGCGCTTGCTCTTCCTCGGGTCATCGTGCATCTATCCGAGGCTTGCTCAGCAACCGATACCCGAAGAGGCGTTACTCACCGGCCGCCTCGAGCCGACAAATGACGCTTACGCAATCGCGAAGATCGCAGGCATAGTGCACGTTCAGGCGGTGCGCAGACAGTTTGGCCTGCCGTGGATTTCGGCAATGCCGACGAATCTTTACGGCCCCAATGACAACTTCTCTCCCACTGGTTCACACGTGCTTCCGGCACTGATACGACGGTATGAGGCGGCGGCGGCGGCCGATGCCCGGTCGGTGGCCAACTGGGGTACCGGTTCGCCGCGACGCGAGTTTCTGCACGTAGACGACATGGCGGACGCGTGCCTGTATCTGCTTGAGCACTACGACGGGCCCAGCCACATCAACGTCGGTAGTGGTATCGACGTCACGATCCGCGAACTTGCCGAGCTGATCGCATCCGCTGTCGGCTATCACGGTGAAACCGTTTGGGATGCAACAAAGCCCGATGGGATGCCGCAGAAGCTTCTTGACGTCTCCAAGCTCACACGCGCGGGTTGGAAGTCACGGATCAGCCTTTACGAAGGCATCGAGTCCACCGTGGCCTGGTACCGCAATGGGGCCCACTCGTTACGCGGATATGCCGACAAGTCGAGACAGAACTAGCGACTTCTCCGCGAGATTGTCTGGGAGACTTAGTCTCAACCCATCATTGCACACACGCCGCGCGCGAAGTTCTGGGTCATCTGCTCCAGGGTGGGATATCCGCATACCCGGTGACTGCTGGTCGTCAGGCGCCCTCGCGCGCGATCCAGCACAAGACGGGTGTACCCCTCGACGGTGTTCGGCGAAACGAAGAGGTCCTGGCCTTCGATGAGGTACTCGTACTCCGGGGCATGAAATGGCCAATCAGTTGTCAGTATCGGAATCTGAAGTGCCTGGCATTCAACGGCAATCAGTCCGACGCGCCCGGGGTTAAGCAAAGTCTGACACGATTTGAATATCAACGCCTTCTCTTCATCGCCTACGAATCCCAGTAGGACGGCCTGCCCCCGCGCGACCGCTGGCGTGAGGAGATGCTCTTCATCGCCCCGCCCACCCACTACCAGCTTTATCTCGGGGTCAAGTTCCCACAGTCGGTCGAGGACGTCGACGAGGAAGCTGACCCGCTTTGCGGCATCAAGACCACCGATCCAGCCGAATGCTTTTCCTGGCACCAAGCCCTTCTCACGCTCAAATCTCGCGGAAGCGCCTGGACTAATCCCCTGGTATGCCGCCAACAGCGCGGAGACGTCGGTGGAGTTCATCACGCACGTCACCGAAGAGGAGTCGACCCCGGCTGCGACAGCAGCCTCGGCGCCGGATTCTGTATAGGCGAAGACATGGTCACTTCGCCGCATCTGTCGGCGCTCGATCGCGAGATCAATCTGATTGCCCTCGGCCACGAATGGCTTGATGTGGCCCCACACGCCTACGCGTCGACCGGAGAGACCTTTCCGGAGCAACTCCGCATTGAGGTCGAGCGATATTCCCCGAAGCTGCATGATGACGCCATCACAGTCGCTCCAATGCCTCTGTGTGCCATAGATATAAATGCTCCGCTTACCTACCGCGAGTCGGCGCGGCTCGGCGTCACGTAGCCACGGAACAGCGGTTCTGGAGTCACCGCGTACTGCCTGCGAACCTGCCGGTGACCCGGCGATGACGACACAGTCGATCCCCCGCTCGCCAAGGGTGTCCACCAAACCCGAGAAGAAGGCGACTCGATACTGGGGTACGTACTCTTGGACGATTCCGACCGTTGTGCGCCTCATAGTTCGCCCCCTAAACATGCTCCCCCGGACTCCGCAACGATGCCGCCTGACTCAAGGGACCAGACCCATTCTCGACGCCTCTGCTTGACGAGGCAAACAGCTAGCGCAAGGCGGCTCGACTCGTCGTCTGCCACTAACTTAGCCGGAGATTTGCAACAAGCCACACCCTTGCAGAACAAGTCGCCAAACTTGGCGCATTACGAAGTTGGGGCGGGCATACTAACTCTCAGATGACATGCCTATGCCTGGACCACAGTGCATTTGGTGTCGCACGCAAGTGTGCTTTGGTCTGATCATGGGGAAAGCAGTTGAGAGGGGGGCGGAGCTGGGGGCTGGATTGCCGGTGCCCTGTCTCCGGCGACATATGAGGTTCAAGCACGAACTACGGCACTTTGTTCAGCGCTTCGGTATCGACGTCGTTCGCTTTCCACTCCATGCTCCATTGGCTAGGACGGTGAAGCTTCTTCACCATCACCGCATCGACACTGTGATCGACGTCGGCGCCAATGACGGCGGATTCGCAAATGACGTCCGGAGACTTGGCTACACCGGTCGTATCGTCTCCATCGAACCGCTCCACGAACCGTTCAATGTGCTTCGCCGCAAGGCGTCCGCGGATGGCAAGTGGGATGTGATCCGCTGCGCGGTCGGCGACGTTGATCGGGAGGTCACGATCAACGTCTCCGGTAACGCGGGCCTGTCCAGCTCTGTTCTGCCAATGCTGAAAGTTCACACCGAAGCTGCGCCAGAGTCGCGTTACGTAGGCACCGAGACGGTTACCGAGAGACGGCTCGACCGACTCGTCGCCGAATTGGATGCCCTCCCCGATAGCCGAACGTTCCTGAAGGTCGACGTTCAGGGGTATGAGCGGGCAGTGCTTGATGGCGCATCCGGCCTGTTTTCGCTTGGCGCAATCGTCGGACTGCAACTCGAACTGTCCCTAGTGCCTCTCTACGCCGGATCCATGACCTACCGTGAGGTTTTGGATCGCGCAGAGGGTCTGGGTATGACGCTGATGGGTCTCGACCCGGTGTTCTCCGACCCCACGTCGGGGCAGCTGCTCCAAGCCGACGCCGTCTTCTTCGTCGCGTGAGCGAGACATCGGCAGCCGCAACGATGGACGATAGCGCCCGTGCGGCTTCAGTGACAATGATCGGCCCCATGCCGCCCCCGGTGCACGGACAGTCGGTAGTGATGGCCCACATGGTTTCATCACTCGCGCCGCTGATTCCCCGGATGCGAGTGGCCAACGTTGGCGAAGGCGAAAGCGTTGGCTGGCGCCGTCCACTCAAGGGCCTCCGCAATTCGATCCGTGCACTATGGTCTGTTCCCGGTTCAGACGCGGTGTACATCGCAGTCAAAGCCGGGCATGGGATGTGGCTCACCACGGCGGCTGCCGGCTTGGCGCGGATAACCGGAGGGCGCCTGTTCCTTCATCACCACTCGTATGCCTATGTCCGAGAACGCAAGGCCCGAATGGTGGCGCTGACCCGTGCCGCCGGGTCGAAGGCATACCACGTTGTGCTCTCCAACTCGATGGCGAACGCGCTACGTGAGGTTATGCCCGAGGTGAGTCGACTCCTCGTCGTCGAAAACGCAGGGCTCATCGATAGCGCTCTCGTGGAACTGCCTCTGAAATCCGATGACGGCGAGCTGGTGCTGGGCCATCTGAGCAACCTCAGTATCGAGAAGGGAATCGCAGAGGTAGTTGACCTTGCCTCAGCACTGCACCAGGGCGGAGTCGACGTTCGACTGGTTGTCGGCGGACCCGCCGCAGATCGTGACTCACAGTTCCACCTCCATCGCGCGGTTGAGGAACTTGGCGATCGGTTCGAGTATCGGGGTCCACTCGGAGGCGCCGCCAAGGTCGAATTCTTCAAGGAAATAACACATTTCGTCTTCCCTTCTCGCTACGCACACGAGGCAGCTCCGATGGTGTTGTACGAAGCCATGGCAGCCGGTGTTGTTTGTGTGGCAACCCACCAGGGATCGATACCTGAGCAACTGCGCTCCAGCCCCGGCATCCTCGCCAGAAGTGCAGACACATTCGTGCAGGAAACACTGCCGCTACTGATGAAAACGAGAGTGTCGGCGGCTGCATCCGACGAAACGCGGCAAGCTTATCTAAGAGCGCTCGCCGAGTCGGAGAGCCAGTTGACGGTTCTGTTCGAGCTGCTGTCGAGACCGGGATGAACACATCTGCCGGCGTCAAGATCCCTCCGCCGAAGAATCCGAAAAGTCTGCAACCTGCGCGGTCAACATCCCGGGGGATGCGATGGAAACCCAGATACGGCCTACCGGTCGGTTTGCGCAGCGAAGGTATCCGGACAGCTTTGGAGATTCAGGCATGACCACCAACCACAACTTGCGGACGGCTCCGCTTCCTGCCCCGCAGACCAGGTCTCCCTGGCCACTGACAACTGTGCTGGGATCTGCTATCGCATTCTCGCTGCCGTTCAACCAGCAGCTCCCCTCGGCACCAAGGGCATTATGGTTCGTCTGTGTCGCAGCCTTGATCGGCATACCGATCCTGTTCGCCAAGGCGGGTCGACGACCGCTGTACCCCGCCGTCTGGATTGTCGCCGGCTATGCGGCCATCGTCGCGGTTCTCACTGCGACCCGCGACGGCACGATCCCCGACAACTTTTTCGTCGGCTCCCAGTTGTTGCTATTGGTCGGATTCGGACCGTTCGCCATGACGGCCAATGCGCTGACAGATCCCAAGTTCATCCAGCGCGTGAGCGTCGCGTTTCTTGGCGGCCAGTTTCTGTCCGACCTAGCCGCGATACTGCAACTCCTGGGCTTCACCACGGTCGGATCAAAACCGGTGTGGGGGCGCGCCTATGGTCTGGCCGAACATCCCACGACACTAGGGCTGTTGGCGTGCGTCGGAATTCTGGTCGCTTTCGAGTTCCTCCTCAACACTCGACGTCACCGAACGCTAGTGCTCATAGCGCTGGCCGCCAATTTCGCGGGTCTCATCGCTTCAGGGACGCTCAGCGCGATGATGGCACTCGCCCTCGGAGCCACCGTTGTAGTCGTTGCCAGAAGGGATCGCCTCGGAAAGATTGCCCTTCGCGGAATCGCCTTCACACTCATCCTGTGGGCCATTGGCACGTTGACCGGCATTGCGGATTACTTTCCGTCAGCGCAACACCGATATCTCGAGGTCACCGGCCAAACCAAATCAGACAGCTCGTGGGAATTTCGACTATCAACCATCCGATTCGGCTGGAACAGGATCCTTGAAGATCCCTTCTTTGGTGTGGGTCTCAATATCAAGTACAGCGAGACGATCGAAAGGGCCACCGTGCATAACGTGTTCGTACGTGCTTGGTACCAAGGTGGCATTGTCCTGGCAGTCGCGTTCGCGCTCATCGTGATTGCGATCACCGCTGTTGCACTCAAGGCTATGGTCCACAAGAAGAACGCCACGGAAGCCGGCGTCCTCATTGCAGTCTTCTCGTATGCACTCACGTCATCCTTCTTTGAACAGCGCCACTTCTGGCTACCGGTGATTGTCGCCTGGGGCTCAATCTCGGCTGCCGCGATCAGAAATCCCTCACCAAAAGGCACGGCGCCAGACCTCGGCGCTCATCCATGCAGGATCACCGCATCAAATTCATCGTCGACGGACTCCAAGCCTGTGCGGCGCATGTAAAGTATCTGGCAGTAGTCATCAACCATCGTTGACGACGTACTGGGGGATATCGGCGGGCTGCACATCGTCAATGGTCGAGGGTTCTTCGAATCCTGCGCCAGTTGCGGGACGTAGTTTTCGAGGTGGAGGGAAAGCATGGGTGCCTTAGAAATTATCCGCTCATCAACGGGCATCTTCAAGATACTGTTACGCAACGGGTCGGCCCCACCACTTCTATGGCACTACTTTCAAGATTCCCTGTACTATCTCTTGATTTCTCGCGGAGTTCTTCGCGGACCAGCAGCACATATTTCCCAGGTACGTGCGGATTTTGAACAACGCGCCAAACAGGGCCAGTTCCGACGTACCTGGTTCGACCACAACATCACCCAGTGGTGCGTAGTTTTCGCGAGGACCTTCCAGCGCACCGACCCAGTCCGGATCCTTGAAATCGGTTCTTACGAAGGGCGTTCGACCGTATTTCTATTGACGTATTTCCCGAACGGAACGCTGACTGCGGTGGACACTTGGGCTGGAAGTGACGAACATGTGTGTGCCGCCGATGGGCGTGAGGGCGATAACGGATTGCAGTCGTGCTCACGCGGAGAATTGCTGAGCCTCGAATCTCGGTTTGATGCTAATCTCGAACCGTTTGCAGGCCGGATGACAAAAATCAGAGGATCGTCGCTACGCGTGTTGCCGCAGCTGCTGGACGAGAAACAGGAGTTCGACCTGATATATGTCGACGGATCGCATTTCGCTGATGATGTCCTGGCTGACGGTATCAACGCGTGGCGCCTGTTGACACCGAACGGTGTGTTAATTTTCGACGATCTCGTCTGGAATTTCTATCCGCGTGCCCATGACAACCCAGCGTGGCCCGTGAATATCCTATTGAAGTTTCACTCAGGCAAGTACAAAATTCTCAGCGCTGCTGGGAATCAACTGCTGCTGAAGAAGTTACTGGAACCGACTGAACGAGCGATTACCGCGTCGGCCTGGCCCGCGTAGGATATCGGGAGCTGTGCAATTCCCTAAATTCGCTTTGCGCCGACACCGTGGCTCGGATGCGTGCGCTCGTTCCGCTGCGCGATGAGCGTCTCGTGGAAGGTGAACATGCTACGCGCAATGTTTGGAGTCACACGCAACGCTGACTGCTTGATCACCCATTTCGTCGATGACCGGATACCAGGGGTATGGAATAAAGCAACATCCCGGGACGGATTCGTAGTGAATTGGGCGAGCACGTCGAATTGGCAAGTTTGAATCAACTGTCGGATCGCTTTTCCGCTGTACTTATTGATGTGTCCCACTGGGTTCCAATCGTAGTCGATCCTTAGACCCCGATTCAGCTCGAGTGGGACTTCTGCGATGAGCAAAGGGGCGATACGACGGGCCTCTCTTATCAGTTGGCGTGGGTGTTCGAGGTGCTCGATGACATGCGACATGATCACGACATCTGCGGAATCGTCCTTGAGTGGAATGGGGAATCCTGAGACTGCGAAGTCCGCCCGGACAATCGCGCGTGCCTTAGCGGCCCCGATCCCAGACTCGGAGATATCGAAACCGAGATAAGAGTCGAAAAAATCCAGCTCTGCCAGTCTCGCGGCGATTGCCCCGTCACCGCAACCGATCTCGACCACACGCGGCCGAGTACCTGTCAGCGAACGCCATGCTCGGACGATGTTGTCAGCCTTGTCGATGGCACCTAGGCGGCGCCACTCAAAGTCCTCGCCGCTGGCGTAGAAGCTTGCATAGTGCTGCTGCAAGTTCTCAGAAGCCACCATTCGAATCCCCCCGAATCTTTGAAAGGACAGGTGTGCGGGCTTGTCGCGCTCGCCAGCCCCTCCCCCACTAGGCCGTGCAGACGGCAACCAAGCTCCGCCGTCTACGCAGGATCGCGATCATGCGACACACAGCATTGAATAACGGCCGGGGCAACAAGCGATAGAACTTCTCGGTGTGCCGCGGAGGAACTGCATGAGCATCAACCCGCACCGAGAATTCTCTGAATCCAGCGTCAAACAGCGTGTGGCCGAGCAGTAGCGGTGTCCAGGTGTGCAGGTGGTGGTTGATGTCCTCGGCACGATACTGCTTTGAAGCGCGCCAGTCATCGATCGGCACTCGCAGGATCAGGCGACCACCGGGGCGCAGCGTCCGGCGAATCTCGCGAAGTGCTGCGATGGGGTAGGGAACATGCTCCAAGCAGTGATTCGAAATGCAGACGTCGACTGAGCCATTGCCGATCGATGAGATGTCAGAGTGCATCTCGATCTCATTGCCGAAGCGATCGTGGCATCCTTGACGCGCCGCTGGGTTGATCTCGACTGCAACTTTTCGACGCGCCTTCAGATGATGAAGTGTGCTCCCGGTACCCGCCCCGAAGTCGAGCACTGTGTCAGTGCTATTCACGTAGGGCTGCATAATCTCGGCAGTGATCTTGCCGGTCGTGTCCATGATCACCGCTGCGTACGCGAGGTAATCCTCACCAAGTTGCCCCAGATAATGATCTGAAGTCTCGTAAATCGGCACTTGACTATTCGCAGACATAGTCTCCCCCTCAGGCTGCGGAATAGGCCGCCCCCAGCGTCCGTAACAGCCCAAATCACAGTACCTCTTCTCCTGTGTTGAGTCAGTGGCTTTTGCGGCGATGACCTCAGACCGATTCCGCGATACAGGTTCGGAGCCAAAGTTCGGTAGTGAGGAGGCGGTAAAGATGATGGGCGGCGCCCTTTCCCCCTCCGACATGGTGCTCGATGAGGCGCGCCACCCGCTCCGGGCTGCAGTAGGCCCGAGTCTCGGCATCGTTGGACAACAGCAGACACTTGAGGACCTCACCACCATTTGCCGCAAGCCACGTGCTGATTGGTGTGGGGTAACCGAGTTTGTCCCTGCGGTTCGCGACTACGGATAGACCTACAGACCGAAGATATTCTCGCAGAATCCGTTTCGTCTCGCCGTTACCAACCTTGAACTCCGCCGGCAGCCTTCCTACAAACTCCACCAGACGATAGTCCAGGAAAGGCAAGCGGTTCTCTATCGAGTGGGCCATGCTGATGGCATCGCCGTAATGCAGTAGGCCGGGCAGAACATCCCGGGTGAGATCGTCGTTCAGTCGGGCATTCACCGTCCTCGCCGGCTTGTGAGATGCGCCGCGCTCGAACCGACTGACGAAGTCAGGATTCAGAGTACCGAGCGCCCCGACATGCCGGCGGTATACCCGCCTGGCGAACGCGGTCCGCTCTCTCACTATGAACAGCGTTAGCATCAGGGTCGAGAATGTCTGAGCGTAAGAACGGAATTCACGAGCAAAGGTCGGCAGTCGGAGCCGAAATAGCGAATCCAGTAGCACTATGGCGGCGTAGGGGGTGTACCCGCCCAACAGTTCGTCGCCTCCTTGGCCCTCGAGAAGTACCGGCGTTCCGGATGCCCGGGCATGCTGCACGATCTTCCACAGCGGAAACACCGCGGGAGAGCCTCCCGGGCCGTCCAGATGCCAGGTCACCCTTGTCAGCACGTCGAGCCAGTCGCAGGTGCTCGCCGAAATCTCTTGAAGGTCAACGGACTGATACTTACCGGCGACCAAGCCGGCCCAAGCGCGTTCGTCAATACTCTGGAAACCGTTGGGCGACTCATATACCGAGGTATAGGCCCGCACCCTTCCTCCGCTGGATTCGGTAGCTGCCACGGCGGCTTGAAGTACGGCTGAGGAGTCGAGGCCGCCGCTCAGTGTGACACCGACCGGAACATCGCTACGCATCCGAAGCCGAACTGAATCCGCAAAGAGCTCACCGAACTGCTCGACCGCTCTTCCATAGTCAGGTTCTTGCAGCGCGGAATCATCAGGACTCCAATAGATTCGAGTAGTGGGCGAAGACGCGCCGAGAACAATGCGGCCACACTGGCCAGGTCGGAGAACTCGGATACCGGCGTAGAAGCTACGGTCGCTCGAGTAGAGATCGCCTTCCGCGAGGAACTGGTACACCGACGCGTCATCAGGAGTACGCAGCTCGGGATACAGCTTCAGGATTGCCTTGGGCTCCGAGGCGATCGCGAGTCCGCCGTTCACCATCGCAAAATAGAGGGGCTTCTCCCCGAGACGGTCCCTCGCGAAGAAAGCCACCTGTTTACGCGGATCCCAAATCACAAAGCTCCACATGCCGTTGAGTCGGCTGAGGCAGCCCTCACCCCACTCGAGGTAAGCAGCCAAAAGGACCTCTGTATCCGACTTTGTCCTGAAAGTATGTCCGGCCGTTTGGAGTTCGGCTCGCAGCTCTACATAGTTGTAGATCTCACCGTTGTAGGTGAGTACGACCCCGGTCGGCTCGTGAAGCATCGGCTGGTGGCCACCGGACGTAAGGTCGATGATCGCCAACCTTCGGTGGCCGAGCCACGCATGGGCATCCGCCCAGGATCCTTCGTCGTCAGGCCCACGGTGAATCAGACTATCGAGGGCTTGCTGGCGGCGGATGCCAAGATTCGCGTGGCCGTCACCGATGATCGCGACTATTCCGCACATGGCGCCTGCTTGATATCCCTCGACGTCATCGCCCGCATGGGATCACCAATCGTGCGCCTGCGTAACGCGAGGGGCACAGTATTCTGCGCGTGCGCGAGCGCGTACGTCTCTCCACTGTTGCGGTTCCCCTTCATCTTTCACCTAGTATCGGCGCGGACGCCGCCGGGTTGCCACGCAGCCAGCGTTGAGGAAGCAGCATGCGAAGCGTCGACAAGCCCACCGGAAAGGGCCCGGTCAGACGCCGCACGAGAATGACGCCACAGACGCACATGGCGAGGTCGAAAAGCAGGCCTGCGCCCGCAGCTCCGGTGACGCCCAAATGTCGAACAAGGACGAAGGTGAGGGCCAGGGCCGCCACTGCGCCAGCCAAGAACCCATACGTGAACAGTTCGTGGCGATTTACAGCAAGTAGTAGGTAGGCCAGCGGATTCCACACCGTCGCCGCCACCAGGCTGACAGCGGTAAGGGCGATCATCGCTTGCGGAGCCGCTATTGCCCCCCTTGTCCACCACTCGAGCAAAGGGTTTCCGAGAAGTATCAGAGTCAACGCCGCCGCCGCGCCGACCAACGCGTTGAACGTCGTCAGGGCACCGGTGACTCTAGCGAGCCACGCCTGATTTCCACGAGCGTGCTCTGCGGTGAACTCCGGCAGTATCGGCAAAGTGACACTCAAGGAGAATTGCAAGCCAACCCGCGAAAGCGTGCGCAGGCTGGTAAAGATCGGCACCGTGGCGGCGCCTGCAGCAGCGCCGACCGCGAGCGCGGTTCCTTGGATGTAGCCCGCCTGCCCGAGTGGCAACATCATCGCCGCCAGGGCGGGTCGCAGCAGTTCGGACATTCGAGTCCGACTCGCTTCTCCGAATCCAAGCCTTAGCCAGCTCGCCCTGCGAAGCGCGAGCCCTATGTGTCCGACCACACCTAGGGCTCTGGCGATGAGGTACGCGAGGGCAGCCTCGAGTGGTGTCCCACCAGATATCGCCACGCCAATGACGGCAAGGCCTTCAACAAGTTGCACGGTCGAGTCGAGGCTCGACGACAGGGCGAAACCACCATGTGCGCGCATTGCAGCCATGAACAGCCCGGACTGCATAGCCACGACTCCATACACGCACAGCACGATCAGAACAGAACGTGCGCCCCCACCATCCATCCCCCCAGACACCGCGAGCAAGCGATCCGGCAGCAAGAAACAGATCAGCATCACCAATGCGAGGAGAGCTGTGCTGCAACACAACACGACAGCCTGGGCACTCTGAAACGTGACGCGTGCCTGGCGGTTGTCACCCCGCGCCACTTCACCGATCAGACGGTTGCCTGCGGCATACCCGAAACCGAAATCGCCGGCCACCAAGAACGTTGGCACGGTGGCGAGCAGCAACCACTGACCATAGAGTGGGAGGCCCCAGGCCGTGGCGAGCGCTGGAACCATCGCCAACTGAGTCAACGCGATGACGGTCTTGCTGTAGCCCATCGCCAGAACACCCTGCAGGATTCGACGGCGCTTGACTCCGTCTCCCGCGGGGGCATCTCGACTACGACGCATTGGGTTAGAAGTCATGCTCGTCGGTCATCGACCAGCCGGGAGGCTCAGTCGGCCCACCCAACCGACGGCGGGTGATGATGGTGCCCTCAGCAACACCTGGCATGGCTCTAACGTCATCCGAACCCCCCGGTATGCGATTGCGCCCCAACGTCAACCGCGAGACTGATCAAGGCCCCGTCCCGCTGGAGCGGTCGTCAACCGCGTACTGCAGGCCCTCGAGCAGTGATAGCCGCTGCCGAGTGTAGGGCATTCACCAGATCAACGCCGACTAATTCATCGAACCGTCAAGTATCAGTTCTTACGACGAAGAGGGCCGGAAGTTTCGCCCCCAACTCAGCCTACTGCCATCAGCCAGTCGGGTAACTGTTTCGGCAGCGCAGAACTCGCTAGCTCCAAGCTCAGGCGGCTGGTCGGGCCCGGAAGAACCTCGCCACCGAAGCGCGGACGAAGTTGCTCAGATAACCCCCGACCCAAAGCGATCTTGAAGACTGGCTCGCGAATAAACTTGAAAAGCAAAGATCTAAGTCACGCCGCCCCGCATAACCCATTACCAACCCCTTTCAGCCGCTATATCTTGAATAATCTCCTCAAATGCAGCTACCGCCACATCTGCGTCTAGCGTCTCCATTCGATATCTGCGTCCAGAGCGGCCAAAATTGGTTGCCTTCTCAATATCTTGGGAGACTTCCAGGGCCATCGCAAGGAGTGCCTGCGGATCTCCGGCGGGCACCACGATGCCGGCACTCGCGCGCTCGATTTCTCCTGCAGTTATTCCATTGGAATCGGTCGCAGCGAGAATCGGTCGTGCAGCATCGAAGTAAGAGGTGAGTTTGCTGGGCACTGCCATCGCTGCGACTCCCGGAAGTTCATTCACCAGAAGGCAGTCAGCAGCGGCAAGGGCGCACCGATAGTCGGAGTCGTCTAGCGGATCGACGAATTCTATGCGGTCAACTCCTCGCGCCAACTGCTCGAGCCGGGCCCGTTCGCCGCCGTCGCCAACGAGGACGAATCTGATGTGCGCCCTCTGCTCGTCTGCCAAGCGCGCAGCCGCGACTACATTCTCGAGTCCTTGTTTCGCGCCCATGTTTCCGGTGTGAACGGCGAGGTATACGTCAGTGGGCCAGTCGAGCGCCGCACGCGCATCGCTTTGGGAGATTGCCGGAGCGGGTTGCAAGTGAGTCCAGTTGCGGATGACAGAGACACGTTCACCACTGACCCCGAGACTGGCGGTGACGTAGGCAGCGAACGTGGGGTGGATCACGACCACCCGATCAGCTGCCCGAAGGACGCAGCCCTCCACCCACTTCGTGAGGACTGTCGAGAAGCGGCCGCCTTCTTTGGTTTCAACCAGTCCAAGGGTGTAGAGGTCTTGCACCCAGACGATCAGAGCCGGTCGTCTCGGAGTCAAGCGAAAGCGCAACGCAACCAGGGCAGTGGCGAAAAGCGCAGGTGAAACGGCAATCACGACGGAGTCGGAGCGAAATCGGCGGAGGAACAGGCGCAAGCCAAAGCTCACTTCAGACAACAACCGCCGCAAACCCCTCGGGGGGCGCGGCACGTAATGGCGCACTCGATGAACGACTACACCGTCGATCACATCGGTCCGCTTCCACTGTCCGTAGCCGGGCCGAATCCTCCATTCCGGATAGAACGGATGAGCAACCCACGCCGTCACTCGATGCGCGCGCGCGCTGAGACCGGCGGCCAAGGCTCCGGCATACGGCGCGATTCCCGTTGCGTCCGGCGGATAGTGCAAGCTCAGTATCGACACTCGGCGTCCAGCCATGGCGTGACATTACAACCGGTGGATTTTCTGCCGCAGGCAACAGAGAAACCCCGGATGGTCTCGAGCTTCGAGGTGCTTGCAACTCGAAGCTTTCCAGGTTTGCGCGGCCGGTCGCGGACTTGCTCGTTGAGAACCACAAGTCGTGGCGGTTTCTGAAAGAAGCCGAACCGGGCCGCCGAGCGCCGATGAACACCGCATTGGACTCGCGCGCAAAGAACAGGGAGCACGCGCGTGTTCGCACTCCAAACCGCGGCTCTCCACACTTCCGCGCGCTGGTCGCCAAGGTTCGCCATTCTGATTGCTGAGGGCACCCGACGGTGCTAGCGTCAGAGTCGAGCATGAGCTGGCCAACATAGGCTCTACGCTATTCGGGGTTCGGGGGGATTCACGTGTGTTCATATTTTCCTTTGCAAATAGCGGCATCACCGCGACCTTTCTTAGCTAATGGTCGGCCAATATTTGCAGATGGAGGACGCGGCTTACTCAAGATCAAATACCGATTCGAGTGGGCCGTATGGAACAGACAAGAGCATCGGGGGCGGTCATGCGGCGACGGGCAGTATTAACGGGCGGTGCCGGGTTCATCGGCTCTCATCTTGCGGAACGGCTGCTGGATCACGACATTGACGTGATATGCCTAGACAACTTCGTGACTGGGGCGGCCGAGAATGTCGCCCACCTTCAAGGCCGGGAGGGCTTTCGCCTAGTCAATGTGGACGTTAGTGACTTCATTTCGATCCCCGGGCCAGTTGACTACGTGCTCCATTTCGCTTCTCCGGCTTCGCCCGTGGACTATGCGGAGTTCCCCATACAAACGTTGAAGGCCGGTTCTTTGGGAACACTCCACACCTTGGGCTTGGCCAAGGAAAAGGGGGCCCGCTTTCTTCTTGCGTCGACCTCAGAGACCTACGGTGACCCGCTCGTCCATCCTCAGCCCGAAACCTACTGGGGCAACGTCAATCCGGTGGGGCCACGTGCCTGCTACGACGAGGCGAAGCGCTTCGCCGAAGCGCTTACGACGTCGTACCGGAACGTACACGGCGTCAACACCGCGATCATGCGCATCTTCAACACATATGGGCCTCGCATGCGTGCGAACGACGGCCGTGCGATCCCAAACTTCGTAACGCAAGCACTGGCCGGTATCCCGATCTCGGTTCACGGCGATGGCAGTCAGACGCGCTCCGTCTGCTATGTCGATGATCTAGTCGAGGGTGCCCTACGGCTCTTGTTCTCCGACGTTGCGGGTCCGGTCAACGTTGGCAATCCCCATGAGATGACGATCTTGCAGTTGGCGGAACTCATCCGGGAGCTCGCCGGAACAGACTCTCCGATTGAGTTCTCTGAGCGCCCCCAGGATGATCCGTCTCAGCGTCGACCAGACATCACACTCGCGAGGAGCGAACTGGGTTGGGCTCCTGAGGTTGAAGCCCGCGATGGCCTGCTGCGAACCACTTCTTGGTTTCGCAGCGGCAGTGACCGCTCATGGCAGCGCACCCCCGTTGGTTCACTTGACGATCGGCCCCAGGAGCAACCGCGCCACAACGTTGCGGTCATCGGTACCGGATACGTCGGCGCGGTCACTTCGACATGTTTGGCGTTTCTCGGCCATTCCGTGTGTGGTCTGGACACCAATGCTTCATGCGCTGGTCAGCTCAACGATGGGCAGGCGCCCTTCGTCGAGCCTGGATTGCAAGACCTTCTCAAGTCGACATTGTCGACCGGACGGCTACGGTTCACCAGCGAACCCAGCGACGCATTGTCCGATGCAGACTTCGTCTTCCTTTGCGTTGGAACTCCACCGGACGATGGCGGATCGCCGGACCTTTCGCAGCTCGAAAGTGCTATCAGTTCGTTGGCGCCGCATCTTCGCCCAGGTGCCGTGATCGTCAACAAGTCCACCGTGCCGGTCGGTTCAGGTAACTGGACGCGCACAATCCTGGAAGACGCATTAGAGGGGAGCCGGCAGCTGACGTTCCACGTCGTCTCCAACCCGGAGTTCCTTCGGGAGGGATCTGCTATCGATGACTTCCTCTACCCCGATCGCATCGTGCTGGGCGGTGCCGACGAGGACGTCAGTTGCGTAGCCGAGCTCTACCAACCGGTGCTGAATCAATCGTTCGCCGGCGGTCGACGGGGTATTCAGCCAGCGCTGATCACAACGGAATTGGCGTCCGCCGAGATGATCAAGTACGCCGCGAATGCGTTTCTGGCGACGAAGATCAGTTTTGCGAACGAGATGGCCCAGCTGTGTGAGCTGCTCGGTGCCGACGTCCGAGAAGTGCTTCCCGCCATCGGTGCCGACCACCGCGTTGGAAGTGCGTTCCTCAATCCTGGTGTCGGGTGGGGGGGGTCGTGCTTCGGTAAGGACGTCGCCGCGCTGATCTCATCCGGCCAGGAATACGGCTACACGCCAACGATGTTGCAAGCAACCGTTGCTATCAACAAAGCGCAACGAGCCAGCGTCGTGCGAAAGCTTCAGCGGGAGCTTCACGTGTTGAAAGGCCGCCGAGTCGCGTTACTCGGCTTGACCTTCAAGCCCGGAACAGACGATCTGCGTGACTCGCCAGCCCTCGATATAGCTCGGCGGCTACTTGCCGCAGGCGTGACAGTCTCCGCCTTCGACCCAGTCCTGAAGGAACTTCCGGTCGAGTTCGGCGCGGTGCGACTAGCACACGATGTTTATGATGCCGCCGACAGAGTGGACGCTGTTGTCGTTACCACCGAATGGCCGGATTTCCGCCAGATTGACCCTGCCGAGTTGCGCCGTGCCATGCGAGGCACTGTGGTTGTCGACGGCCGAAATTGTCTGCCGGAAGCACACTTTGCCGAGTCAGGCCTGCGACTGATCGGATTCGGCTGGTGACGCCACGCCACTGCATCGCAAGGAGTCAATGTGACTATTGACATACCCCGCAAGCGACTCTCCGTTCGCAAATCCGACCTGCGCGCGGCGTTGGATTCCCCGGTGGAGATTGGTGGTACAGCGCGGGCACGGCAACTCGGCCTGCAACATCGCTATCTCCTGGAGATATCAGATCTGATCACGCTGACAGCCTGCGCTACCCTTGGTGCGCTGGCACTCAGCCACATCAGCGCGGAGCGCGCCGGCCATCTCGGCATCCGCGACATAGCGGTCGCGACCACAGCAATGGCGGTCGCACTGCACCTTCACGGGCTGTACCGTCGACCCGCCTCGCGTCTGAGGCCGAGCGAGTGGTGGCGGCCCATGGTGGTCGCTCGGTGCCTGCCGACCGCCGCCCTGCTCGCACTCGGAGCTGACACCTTCATCGGCGGCGGCGGAAGAATGCTCACGCTGACAGCTGCCGTGGCCATGACACTTCCTGCCATCGTCTTGGTGCCGTTCGGACGGCGACTGGTCGTCCGACTGTTCGATCCCACCGTGAGCCGAATCTTGGTGATTGGGACTGGACCGAGTTCGGTTCGATTGACATCGAGGCTGCAGCGGTGCCCCGATACTCTGGTGGTCGGCCACGTCGATGACAATCCGACTCCCGGAACGCTTGTCCTTGGCAGCCTTTCCGACCTTCCCGCCGTCTGCAAGGCTTATCAGGTTGATCGGGTCATCATTGGCTTTCCGAGAGCTGATGACGCCTCCGTGCTCGAGGCCCTGCGCCACCTTGAGGGACAAGTGCCGGTTTCTGAGATTCCACGCTATTTCGAGCTGCACAACTGGCGAAGCGAGGCCGAGGAGTTACATGGCCTAACTCTGGTGCACTTGCCTACTGCCTCACTGGGACCAGTCGCACGAGTCTCGAAGCGGATCATCGACGTGACGCTCGCGACGTGTGCACTCATGTTCGCCAGTCCGGTGCTGCTTATCGTCGCCGTCGCGATCAAGCTCGACAGCAGCGGGCCGGTGTTCTTTCGCCAAGAACGAATTGGCCAGGCCGGCAAACCCTTCCAAATCTTCAAGTTTCGCTCTATGACTGCTGACGCGTGGGAGCAACGCGACATCATTGCACAACTCAATGAGGTGGATGGTCCTCTGTTCAAGATGCAGAACGATCCAAGAGTCACCAGGGTCGGCGCCTTCATCCGCAAGACCAGCATCGACGAACTGCCTCAATTGATCAATGTGGTCCGAGGCGAGATGTCGCTGGTCGGCCCTCGCCCACTGCCGACCGAGGAGTCCGAGCACATCGATGGTGCAGCGCTGGCACGCCTGGACGTAAAGCCTGGCATAACCGGCCTTTGGCAGGTCTGCGGTCGGAGCGAGTTGACGTACGCCGACCTCCAGCACCTTGATTCGGTCTACGTCCGGTCGTGGTCGCTGATGTGGGACATGCGAATTCTGATACAAACGCCGCGGATAGTACTTGGACGCAACGGTGCCTACTGACAAACTATCCCCTGACAGGTGAGTTGAGACCCCCGCGGCTTGCGCCGCCAGCGGAGCAAGGAGGACATTCTGAGAGTTCTGTTTGTCTGCACGGGAAACATCTGTCGGTCGCCTATGGCGGAACGGTATACAGCTGCCTACGCCAGGCAGCATCAACTCTCCCACCTCCTAGCATCTAGTGCCGGTACCCATGCGGTAGTCGCACATCCGATGCATCACGAGGCAGCAGCGGTGCTTGCCGAAATCGGTGGCGACGCATCAGAATTCGCTGCGCGACAGCTGAATTCGAGAATCGCGTCAGACGCCGACCTCATTCTCACCATGACGATGGCGCAGCGAGACATGGTATTGGAACTCGCCCCACGCCAACTCCGTAGGACATTTTCGCTGGGCGAAGCCTCTCGACTTGCATCAGAGGGCGGGGGCATTAGTGTCACCGACCTCGCAGATCTCCGTCCGCGCCTTCAATCGTCCGAGCTTGTGGACGTCCCCGACCCTATCGGCCAGAGCCCGGAATTCTTCGCGATGGTTGGCTTCCAGATCGCAGCCCTGCTGACACCGATCCTTGAATTGTGCAGACAGTAACTCCGAGCGTATTGCCAAAGCGGCCATATCTGCTGGCCGACAACGAGTCCCAGGACTACGCCTTACTAGCTAAATAGTTCTCGAACTCAGCGGAGCAGCCACCGTATGCGTCACACTCCTGCTGGCACCATTGCGCAGTTTTCTTATCAGCACCGCATGCGTCGAAGTTTCCTTTGTTCCAGTACTCGATGTAACCCTCGATCTTCTTGGCCTGTGAACCATCAGCGGTGGCCGCTGAATTGCCGGGCTTGCCTGGGGAGGCGATCCGCTGATTGCAGTTCAGTTCAAACAGCCACCTTGAGCCGTGAGCGGCCCGCCCTTG
Organism: Mycobacterium sp. DL592; assembly: GCF_011694515.1. NCBI lineage: Bacteria > Bacillati > Actinomycetota > Actinomycetes > Mycobacteriales > Mycobacteriaceae > Mycobacterium > Mycobacterium sp. DL592. The sequence continues at coordinate 4,201,352 of NZ_CP050192.1, forward strand.
GGAATTCAGCGTAATTGACGGGTACGCGTTGGTGACCACACAGTCATTGGTGGGCAGCTGACTACCAATGATCGTCGCAATCATCGGCGTCCCGCCGTTGCTCTTGACGGATTCGGAAGCCTTTGCATAAGTCTCGCCATAGAACGGCGGCGCCCCATTGGCAGCGCCCGCACCGAGCATCAGCACTAGGATCGGTGCACTCGCGAGAGTCCCGAGACATGCTGCAACGAATCTCTTCACGTTCTCCCCCATCGAACGGCACGCCACCCCAACGGACATGCAAACCAGCCCCTAAACCATATCGCTCGTTCGAGGCTCCGGTGACGAAATCTGTGACGCGACCGAAGCGTTCTTCGATAGGACTGGAACTGGCCCAATCTCCATCAATCACCGACGTCGTCTCCCCAGTCGAACGGTGATTGCGACGCAATTTGACCGTTCAACGATCAGCCAAACAACTTCTCTCCCAAGCATCCCTGCACCTGCTCCGATTGCTTGAACCGGGACGCTTTAGACCGGCGTCCATCAATCCCCACACTGATAGCCTGCGTTCGAATCGTGGGGCGCCGTAGGGGGAGGGCTGCATACGTGTACAAGACGATCCGTGTGGTGGTTCTGTCAACAGTGTCGATTTCGGCTCTCGGATTCGCCCTTCTCGCCCTGGCGGCGCGAACGCAACCGATAAAGACAGTCGCGGATCTGGTCCTCGCTGTGGGGTCGCCTTACGTCACGCTCGTTGCCCTGTTGGGGCTGTGCCTTGCTGCTTCCTGCCGTCGAGTGGCACTCTCGATCGCCGCCGTGGGCGTCCTCGTCGCCACCCTCGCTGTCCAGGTGTCGTGGTACTACCTTGGCCGGCCCGTGACGATCGGCGAGCACGTCTCCCTGCGGGTGCTGTCTTCGAACCTTCGCTACGGACAGGCCGACCCTTCATTCCTCGTTGGCCTGGCCAAGGACGGCGCCGATGTGATCACCCTCTCCGAGTTGACTCCAGAAGCCGTGCAACGCTTTCAGCAAGCCGGAATCGACAAGACCTTCCCCTACTCTCAACTCATCCCCTCGGCTGGCGCCGGGGGAATCGGCATGTGGAGTCGGTATCCGCTTACCTCCTTGTCGGCACCGCGGCACCGCGGCGTGACGATTCCTGTAGCGCGGCTGCAGATTCCCGGGTTAGCGACAGAACCACTACTGGCGAGTGTGCACGTCACATCGCCGGTCGCCGAAGAACATAACACCGTCGCAGAGTGGCGCAGCGGAATGGCAAGCGCCAAAGCACAATTAGCGAACTTTGCGGACAGTGCTGGATTCGGTGCGGTCATCGTGGGTGGCGACTACAACAGCACTCCCGACATGCTGCAGTTCCGGGAACTGCTGACTGACGGCTACCGCGATGCTGTGGAGCAGCTCGGCGCCGGCTTCGCTCCGACCTTCCCGTCCAACAGGTGGTATCCACCTCTGATCACCATCGACCACATTTTGACCCACAACGCCGCTGCTTCGTCGATCCGTACTGTCGAAGTGCCGGGCTCCGACCACCGCGCATTGCTGGCAACCATCGAATTGCCCACCGGCTAGTTCTACAACCGACTGAGGTCGTTGACAGTCTGGGCTCCTTGGAAGGAGCTGTATGGCTGAGCGCGTGTGGAGCGAGAAGGACCTAAGCCGGCGTCGATCACCCATGCGGGCCTGCGGTGGGCGATCCGGAACAGTCGCGCGCCCACATCACCGGCACAGTCCGCAGCATCGGCGATGACACCACCGTTGCCGACGCCCTCCGGCAGCCCCCCACTTCCACTGCTCCCGCCGCGGATCGGCAGGCCACCGGATGCTCACCTATTCGCAGCACTTCCACAGATGTCTCGCAGCAACCGCTACCGATGTTGGTACACCCAGATTCCGGACCCAGAGCACTGCTGAGTGCACGCGATTGGAATCCTCGCTATCGAAGCTGAGGGCCCGATCGAGCCCGGGAGCACGCCCTCTCGCGCTAAACACGTGGGCCAGCAAATTAATGCGCAAGAACGGCGATCCAAATTCCGTTGCTGGGTAGCAGAGAATTTACAAACTTTGCGCATGAAAGTAGGTATTTGCGTTTGACAGCACCATCACCTTCTGACACGATCTCACCAGCTCAAGCCCTTATCCAGCAGGTTTCCGTCCACGAGTATCGACGGCTTCACGGCCGACAATTGGGGGTCCCAAATGACTACTGCAGGCGCAACCAATTTCGCTACCAAGTTCCAGGTGGGTACTGCGGCACTGGTGCTCGCCACCGCTGCCGTGATCACGCCTACGGCAGCTCACGCGGCAGGAATCGGCAATTCGGTGTCGGGAGCTGTCAACTCGGTCGTGATTCCCACTGCTGCGGCGTCCGCCACGACCACTTGCAACCCGGGAGACGTGGGCTGCTATCTCGTTGAATCAGTCGTCTCCGGAGTGCAAACCCTGGTACGCGGAACGGTGACCTTCATCGGAAATGTCGCCTACGTCCTCGTGGACGGCACCGCTCAGCTCTTGAAGCTGGTGTCCAAAGTCGTCGGCGGTCCCATCGGTGAATTCTTCAGCAACGTGAGCGACGGGGTCAGCGCCTTCGGCACCTCCATCGCCCTGACGTTCCATGCCGGCCCCTACCAGACTGGCGCGTAGCTCAATCTCAACGGAATCACTCGTCAGTTGGCGCCGCCCGCGCCCGCTGGAGATTCGGTTCTTCAGAGTCAGCTATCGCGACTGCTGTCTGCTGTCGTCTAACGCAGACCGCACTGGAGCACGGGGAATGTACTGAGTGGGTCTCTTTTCACGGCATCGGTCCAGTGGCGACTCGAACGATAGCTCCACGACTTCGCCCGACACCGATGAGCGCCCCTGGTTCAGGAGCGGCAGGGTTGCGTGGTCAGGCCTTGGGATTCTTGTCCTGCTCATCGCGTTCGGCTGCTGGCTCGGTTTCCAAGCGCAAGCAGCCAAGGCCCACCTCGACCAGGCGCGCAGCACTGCCCAGCAGAGCAAAGATGCACTGCTGCAGGGTGATACGGCTGACGCGACACGGTTTGCCGCTGATGCGCAGACGCAAGCACAGGCTGCCCGGGATGCGGCCCACTCCCTGCCCTGGAACATCGCTTCCGCAGTGCCGTGGCTGGGCGGCCCTTTCAAGACCGGCCAACAGATAACCGATGTGGTGCTGGGGCTGGCGGCTGACGTTCTGAAACCCACCGCAGATGCCGGCACCAGCGTCGCGCCGAAGCAACTGCTTGCGAACGGCCGACTCGACGTACAGTCACTTCGCAAGGAAGCGCCGATTCTGGCCAAGATCGCTGCGAGCGCAGCGCGGCTTAACGCTGAGGCAGAAGCGATTTCGGATCCGCATTATGTTTCGGCGCTCGGTGAGGCCCGAACGAAACTTCAAGCGCAGACTGCCGATATCTCCCAGCTGGTGGGCAACGCCGCTGTCGCCGCGCGTGTAGCGCCGGCACTCATGGGTGCCGACGGCCCCCGCACTTACTTCATGGGATTCCAGACCAATGCCGAGGCCCGAGGCACCGGAGGGCTCCTCGGCGGGTTTGGAATTCTGCGATTCGACAATGGCAAGCCCGCAGTGGACACGCTGGGCCGCAATACCGAGCTTGATAAGCCCTTCACGCCGATGTCTCTTGGCCCAGACTTCGACCAGCAGTACGGGTTCACCCATCCAACTACGGATTTCCGTAACAGCAACCAGAGTTCCCATTTCCCATATGCGGCCCAGATCTGGCAGTCGATGTGGGAACAACAGTCGGGAATGAAGGTCGATGGTGTTGTCGCCATCGACCCCATCGCACTCAGCTATATCCTCGGGGCCACCGGACCTGTCGTGATGCCGGACGGCGAGACGGTAGCGGACAACAACGTCGTCGAGTTGACTGAGTCGACCGTCTACACCCGCTTTCCCACAGATCAATCCGCGCGTAAGCAGTATCTGCAGGAGGTTGCTTCCGCGGTGGTCAAGAAGATCGGCGCGCCGGTGCAGTCCGCGCGCAAGTTGTTCGACGCCTTAGGCCGTGCGATCGGCGAGCGGCGAATCTCGGTCTGGAGTTCGTCACCTGCCGACCAGAAGCTGCTTGAAGAGACTCCTCTGGCTCATGTGGTTCCAGATGATCCGGCGCCCTACGCGGAGGTCGTCATCAATAATCTCGGCGGCAACAAGATGGACTATTACTTGGATCGACAGATCGAGTATGTCGCTGACGGTTGCGATGGAGATACGCGGATGTCGACTGTCACGGTCCGGTTGACCAATACACTCCCGGATGCATCTGGACTGCCGGATTACGTCGCAGGGAAGTTGGGCTTCTTTCCCGCTCTCGCAGAGAACATCCCGAGGGGCGCGATGCTCAGCTCGGTACGCCTGCTCGCAACCAAGGACGCGCAGGTAATCAGTGTTGTCGTCAACGGCAAGAGGGTTCGTGTCTTCGGCGCCAAGGAGCGCGGACACCCCAGCTTTGAGAGTCAAGTGGCCATCGCACCCGGAAAGACTGCGGAGATCACTTTCCGGCTCTCCGAACCCACAGCCGCTGGGGCGCCACGCGTACCAGTTCAACCGTTGCGCGACACCGTTATCCCGGAAGTCACGGTGCCGCAATGCTCAAAGTGATTCTCCATCGCCGCCCGGGACAAGTTCGTCGGATGCAGCCTGCGGATAGTGCAGGTAACAGCTGTGCAATGTTCAATTTGAGGTCCAGCGCCTACTCAGGTAGGTCAGCCGCCGGGGACGCAAGTCCGCCTATGGGAAGGGGAACGCAGTGAATCTCCAGGAATTTGTCAAAATTCTTCGAGCGCGCTGGATTACAGTCACCGCAGCCCTGACGGCCGCCCTACTGGCGGCGGTCGCTGTCACTCTGCTGACCACACCGCTCTACCAGGCGTCGACACGGCTGTTCGTCTCGACAGCGGCGGGCGATTCCTTGGCAGACGCCTATCAGGGCACCCTGTTCTCCCAAGAGCGCGTGTTGTCGTACACGCAGCTTCTGAAGGGTGAGACCCTGGCCAAACGCACGATCGACAAGCTCGGCCTCGATATGAGACCCTCCGCACTGACCAAACAGATCACAGCCTCTGCCAAGCAGGACACGGTGCTCATCGATGTCCAGGTACTCGACGCCTCGCCCGTCCGGGCCCGCGACATCGCAAACGCGTTGTCCGACGAGTTCGTGAAAATGGTTCGAGAACTCGAGACGCCCCCAGACGGCTCGAAGCCCGACGCACGGGTGATCGTCGAACAACGCGCGACGATTCCCGAATCACCCGTCGTGCCCAAGACCAGCCGCAACATCGCGTTGGGGTTGGTCGCCGGTGTGTTGTTGGGCGTGGGCCTGGCGGTCCTCCGAGATCGACTGGACAACACCGTCAACGACCGTGAGACGGTCGAGGACATTACGGGCGTCGTGCTGGTCGGCAACATCCCGGCTGACAAGGAACGGCGTAAGGACGCGGCGATCGCGTTCGACAAAGAGAGTTCGGGTATCTCGGAGGCCTTCCGCAAGCTTCGGACCAATCTGCAGTTCCTCGCCGTCGACGACCCGCCCCGGGCGATCCTCGTTGCCAGCTCGCTGCCGAATGAAGGGAAATCCACAACAGCGATCAACCTGGCACTCGTACTGGCCGAAGCCGGGCACACGGTCGTTCTGGTCGATGGCGACATGCGCAGGCCGATGCTGGACAAATACCTGAACCTCGTTGGCACAGCGGGCTTCAGCACTGTCCTCAGCGGCGCAGCATCACTCAGCGACGTCCTGCAGAAGACCCGGTTCCCCGGCCTGACGGTGCTGGCTTCCGGCGCGATTCCGCCGAATCCGAGCGAATTGCTCGCATCCCAGGCCGCCAAGCGGATCGTGGGCGAACTGCGCGAGCAATTCGACTACGTCATTGTGGATTCCTCCCCCCTGCTGGCCGTCACAGATGCGGCCGTCCTGTCCACCAGTGTCGACGGCGTGCTGGTGATGGTGCGGTTCGGAACGACGAAACGCGAACAGCTCGCGCATGCGATCAGGAACCTCACCGGCGTGGGCGCGTCCATCCTCGGAGCTGTGTTCACCATGACCGCAGCACGTGGCACAACCTCGTACAGCTATAACTACAACTACAGCTATGGCAGCGATGGCGCGTCGCTGAACGGTTCATCGGCCACCACGAGCGGATCCGCCGAGGACTCCTCCGATGTGCCGGCCACATCCGAGAAAGAGGCCGTCGAGCCGGTGTGATCGATTCTCCTCGCTGCCAAGTTGGCGTTGACTACCTCTTCGCCGACCTGAGCTGCATCCCGACAGTCGCGAATCTAGTTCGCTGCCAAGGGATCCCGGGCAGAACCGACGCCCGCTATATGCTCGGCTCCCTGCTCACCTCACCAACGGAACTCGATCATCTCGATACCGACTTAGGTTGATCATCGGTATCAAGGTCGTCAGGTAGACGCGATGCCAGCCGCGTCCCCGCGTTGCGACTCAATTGATTTGGTCCGCCCATGGTCTAGGTCTTGCCGAGTCCCCGCAATCGCGCGACAGCGGGGCCAACGTTCTCGCGCAACATCTCTCGGGCGAGCCTGTTCGCCAAGATGAGTATCGCGTAGACGGCGGAGACCACAATGAAACCGAGCACCAACAGGATGAACACGTTAATGTTCGGTCCCGCAACCGCGACGAGACCCCATCCAGCGAGGCCGGCGACCAGACCACTCAGCAACACATGAACGCCTGATCGAAGGAAAATGCGCACTGGCATCGAGTCGCATCTCCTCAGCCACGCTAGGTTAATAAACCACGATATCGCCAACCCGGTCGTAAATCCCCAGGCAACGCCCGCCAAGCCAGCCAAAGATCCAACGACTATGCACAGCACCAAAATCGATCTCGTGACCAAACCGGCATAGAACAACTGGCGTGCATTTCCTGAGGCCAGAAAGGCCCAGAATACAATGTAGCTCATGACCTGGACCGCTCCGCCGATCGATAGAATTGACAACAGCGGTGCAGACTTACTCCAAGTCGGTCCGAGCACCACCTCAACGATAGGGTGCGCGAGAGCCGCGGCAAGCGAGAACATTGCCGTCAGCGCCACCGATATGGCAACCTGGGCCTTCAGCAGCAAAGGATAGAAGTCACCACCGGCGTGACGTCGGCGGGACAGTAAGGGAAGCGCGACATTCGTAAGTGGCGCCAACAGCTGATTGGCAGGCACGGTGAACATTTGGAACGCCCGATTGTAAATACCCAGCGCGCTCGCCCCCCAGCGAGTACCAATCAGATACGAGTCCGTGTTGTAAGCGAAGAAATTGAGCAGTTGAGTTAAGCCAGAATGAATGCCAAACAGGTATAGGGCTTTCATGCCGGACTCGCGCCTCGGCAATCCCGGCCACCACCCGCTGACCACGACTCGCATTATCAGCAGCGCTACATAAATTGTCAGCATTTGAATGACTAAGGACCAATATGCGGCTCCCGCCACAGCGGCAACCAAACCCGCAGCCAAGCCGATCACCTGTGACAACGCATCGGTGGCCGTCAATGCCATAAACCTCAAGTCGCGTGCGAGCCGCACCTGAAACTGCGTTTGAAGTGCGTTGATTGAGAATGACAGCGCGATCCAAGGTGCGACGGCTCGCAACGTGGGTTCGCTGTACATCGCCGCTACAGCCGGAGCCGCAGCGGTCAGGCTCACCGACATCACAAGACCAATAAATGTATTGCTCCAGAACAGGTTGCTCGCTTGCCCGTGGGTGAGCTTCGGCGTTTGAATTGCCGCTTGCAGTAGACCAAAGTCCCGAATTGTTTCGCCGAGCATGAGGAATACCGCCAACATGGCGATAAGACCAATGTCACGCGGGCTCAATAGGTGTGAGAACGCAACCAGACCGACAAACTGAACGATGCCTTTGATCAGCTGGCCTGCTACCGTGATTGCGCCGGCAGTCTTGGCTGATGTGGATGGCGGCTCGTCCACAGATTTGTCCACCGTCAAAGCCTCAAGTCCGAGCAGTCGAGGTGTCAGCTAAGGCTTCGCTATTTATATGCGGCGGTTGGGCCCGATTAAAGAAATTGTTGTTCGCGGCGAGGAAACCAAAACCCATGAACCACAAGGGAAGCGCCTCTGTAGCGATCATTCCCCAGCCGGTCCATGCAATCAGCAACAACCCCGGAAATATCGACAACAGTGCGGCTGTCTGCACCTCGAGGCCGAGGTGAGGTCTGATTCTGCTGATCCGAACCACGATGGTCAAGACTATCGGCACGAATAAAAGGATCGCCAGCGGGATTCCTAGTTCAGCAGCGGGATACAAGAACGAGTTATGGACGGGAAATCCAGCTGCGGCAAGTCGGTCGTAGCGGCCAACTACGTCAGTGTAGAAATTCGGGCCCGTGCCGGTAAAAGGGGCGCTTTCGATTTGGCCCAATCCGGTCTGCAGAAGCCGGTCACGGTATCCACCACCGGGGTCGGCCCGCTGCCTGTCCTGCAAAGCTCCGATGAGGCCGCCGTTCAGGACAATGAGCCCAATCGAGACGGCAAGGACGCCTAGTCTTGCTGCAATGGAGGAAGCCCTACCGCTGAGAAGCACCCACAGCACGATCGCGATCCCGATGGCGAGGATGTTCGCCCGCGAGAGGGTGAAGAGAGTCGCAAGAGAACCGAAGGCCACGGCAGTGTAGGTCAATCGTCGAGTGAGTGGTCGACGGCACGTCGACAGCGGCAGCAGAAAGCAAAGAAGTAGAAACACTGTCTTTCCGAGGATTGCGGGATGGCTGAAGAGACCCACCATCCGGCCCTCAGACGTGATCCAATTCTCGGTGTCGGGGCCACCCGCTCGGAGCAACATCACTCCCCGGGACTGCGCGACTGTAAAGACAAGCTGAAGGAAACAGACCGCAGCGCAGACCGAGGCCAGTAGCAGAGCAGATTTCTCAGTGAGGTTCTCGCTGAGCCAACGGCCTACAGCGAAAGCGACGATCGCCGTCACATACAGCTTGAGACCAGACCACTGCGCGGGGGTGCCACCCCACACGGTTATCTCCAGCACTAGGGCCGGCAGCCCGAAAGCCGCTAAGAGCCAACCGATTCTCAGACGCCCCCCGCCTGCCCATACGGCAAGCACGGCACCTAACAGCAATGCATCGCCAAGCCAGACTACGGGCGTTGAGGGAGCAATACCTGTATGCCTCGTTTGCGAACCGACAATAATCAACGAGGTCGTGACACCACCAAACGTGATCACATAGCCGGCTAAACATGCCACAGCCCAGCCCACATGTGACGCTGCAGCAAAGACGAATATCCCTACTGCTGCAATAATCAGTAACTGATTCGTTGACACAGGTCAGACCAACTATTCTCCGACGCAACTTTTCAGCCATAGCTTATGGCAAAGGAGTGTCCGTCGCCGAGGGGCACAGCCAAACTACGATGCGGGAGCTCCGATGACGCACTCGTCCAGTCATGCTGGGACCAAGCCACTAGCGCGGCGGATACAAGATCGGTGCAGGTATTCACTCGACGCCCGCTTCAATGCCGAACGCTGGCTTGTCAGTTCGCTGAGGCGTGACACCACAATGCCGTCCGGCCTCAGACACGTCGCGCGAAGCCGCCATCGGAGCCACCTGCTGCTCCCCACGATCGGCATGGGAAACATCGGCGACCAGGCGATGCTTGAGTCCTTCCTGCTCAACACCACTTGGCCGGTGACCCTCCTCGTAGAACACGAGGGTGGCCATGACATACCCTCGAAGTTCGCCGGGCGTGTCGAGAAGATCGTTTTACCAGATCTTTTCGCCACCAGACCCTGGGTTCGCAGCAGACTCCGGCGCCACATCGCGGGCCTCATCGGTGCCCACTCGACATTCTCGGTGATCGGCGCCGACGTGATGGATGGCGGTTACGACGCGGCTCAATCGAGCATCCGCTTTGGCATGCTCTGTATCGGTAACGCACTTGGAACCCCGAACCGGGTCCTCGGGTTCAGCTGGAATGGCGCGCCGCCCAGCGCAGTCCGGCAGGCACTCACGCTTTCTCAGCCAGGCTCACTGCTGTGCTCACGCGACCCGCGCTCCCTTGCCCGTCTAGGTCGTGACGGAGGTTTGAACCTGCACCAGACAGCAGACGTCGTTTTCGCCATGGACGCGGTCGAACCCTACGCCCCGGCGGCACCCTGGATAGCGGCGCAAGACCGCCGGCGGATCATCATCATGAATGTCAGCGGCCTGTTGGCGAGTCGGGGGGTCCGAACCGAGCAATACGTGGCCGTAGCACGCCATTTCGTCCGTTCTGGATGCTCGATCATGTTGCTGCCACACGTTATTCGTCCAGGCGACGACGACCTCGCCGCCTGTGCCGAAGTGGCGAACGAGGCCGGCACCGGTAGTTACGTTCATCTTGTCGAAAATTTGCTGCGGCCCAGCCAGGTCGCATGGCTCGCCAAGCAATCGTCGGCCGTACTAACTGGGCGAATGCACCTGTCGATTCTTGCACTTAATCAAGGCGTGCCAGCGGCAGTACTGTCCACCCAGGGCAAAGTCTCTGGATTGATGGACTTGTTCGAGACGCCTGATATGGCTCTGGAACCGGGGCCGGACCTTGCGAAGGATGCAATGGCTGCTTTGAATCAGATCATCGACGATCCTTCGGTACGTCAACGGGTTTCAGCTCGCCTGCCTAAAGTCCGGGAGTTGGCGCTTCTGAATTTCGATGGGCTCGAATCGGACTGATAGCACCAGACCGAGCCTGGCCTGCCTGCAGCCATCCTCATGCCCGACTCAGTCAGCTAAGAGTTCGAGATCAGTAACTCTGGCTGCCGATCCGTCGCCGCCAGCCGATATGAACCCAATAGCAGTCACCCTATCCGCGGAGATGGGCTCCGTGTTGGCGCCGTCAGCCAGCGCGAGCGCATCGGGTTCCAGGGTGACCGGCCGCCACTGTCCGGGCCCCCACGACATCACATGAACGACGGTCTCGGCCTCCGACCAGTTTGAAGCGTTGGCATGCGGTGTCTTCGTGCCATAAGCCGAGTTGGAAGCCCACCATTTTTCACCCGTGCGGATCAGCACGCGTTGCTGCGCTGATGACGGTAAGGCCGATAGCAGCTTGAAGCGCAACCGCTTGACCTGAGAGGCCGAAAGTCCAGTCAGCGGAATCCAGGTCGCGCCGATCGCCGGATTCGCCTTCCGCAAGAACGCCTTGTCTGAATCCGCCGGTCGCGAAGCACGGTAGTCGTCCTCGATCCCTGCAGAAACGTCTGCACTCAGCGTCCCCGCTACCGCAGTCCAACCGATCTCGCGCAAAGGATGCGGACCAGGAGACGTCACCTCGAACGAGAACATCGTAATCGGCTCGCCCGGTCTCAAAGTTCCCAGCCGGATAGCCATGATTTCGTCAGCCGTCAGCGCACGGTTGAAGACTGCCACACCGCCCAGTTTGCCGTCGGTGAAGTTCACCCCGTGAAAATCCGGCGGCTCGCCGCTAACCGCGGCACCAATCGAGAAGCGCTTAGTGGTAGGTGAATTATTTATCGGCTTCCCGAGAAAAAACGGGTTTCGGTCAACTGTTTGGTGCAATGAGTAACCGGGTTCATCCGGCGCAGGCTCGGCGACTGCCTTCCATACGTCGGACAGTCCGTCAACGTAAGCGGTGATGGTCTCACCGTCATAGGTGAAAGCCTCCATATGCCACTGGCCCTGACCCACTCCGGTGAAATACTTTCGCGCGCTTGCTGCGTAGTCCCTGTTATACGGGTACCCAGGACTTGGACCGTCCTGTGCGCCGATATGGGGCGTGTAGTGGCCGTGTGACCAGCCGATGTAGCGGATCGCATCGAAGTAGGATGCGTACTGGCGCGCCGAGTCGGGACCTCCCTCACAGTGCGACCCTGCTCGGCACGCTGTGCCGTTGAAGTTATCGTCGTGGTTATCAGCGGTGTCCTTGACCCAGTTCACGACTGACACCTGGTTACCACTCTTGGTTACGTCCAGAGCTCCGATGTCACCGTCTTTCACGAAGACGGTTTCGCCGTCGAGCACCAAAGACGGCCCGAACGGCCCCCTGTCGGCTGCATCCTTGACAACCGTCTTGGTGCCACGCGCCGTCAGAGTTAGCAGCTCGGCCCCATGGACGGCTGTGACAGTCTTTCCTCCCTCCTGATCGTCTTGGAAATCCCACACCGCCACAAGGCCATCGGGCCACGGGAAACTTGATGCGCCCGCGGATTGTCGCTTTGCAGTAGACGCCGTACATGCCCCCACAAGAGGAATCCCCGCGGTAGCGCCCACCGCGAACAGACCAAATGTCCCTAGGGCTTTGCGGCGTGAGAACAAGCCATCAGATCCAGCTGTCATTCATTAGCTCCGGCGCTGGCCCACACGGTCACGCGTGTAGGTTACTGCAGGTTTGCTGAGGTTGCCGCTTCCTCTTCGACGTTCTGGATTGTCGATCCAGTGAGTGCTCATCGCCACCACGCTACGTAACGGTCTAGCTGGGAACTCGCTGTGTCCCCAGGAACCCGTCGAGGGTTCCTCGAATAGCATGGCGCACCTTTGACAATCGGCCCTCTCGCTCTCGTATGGCGTGCGCGATCGGACGGAAGCATTCGACGCCACGGCGTCCCCCCACAACCTGCCATCGTGAAAGGCCGATATCGCCCGCAAAGGTGAACCGATTCCGAGTTGACCAGTAGTAGAAGCTCCGGCTCTTCCCGTACCCGGACGATGCGCCAACCGCATGCCACAAATGCGCGGCCGGTACAACACCAAGACGTCGGCCCGTCCCCCTTGCCTGCCACGAGAAGTACGCATCCTCCCAGTACATGAAATAGCCCCGGCGAAACCCCCCCAAGTCGTGGAAGGTGTCTGCCCGCATCATCGGAGCTGCCCCAGTTACGAACCCGGTCTCGAATGGCTCGCGTCCCGCCTCACCCAGACTCGATCCGTAAAGTTGGTGGGTCACACGCAGCTGTCGAACGTTGATGTCGCCGCCGCAGTACCAAATCCACCGATCCTCATCACCGTCTCCGCTGAAGATCAACGGTGACACAACGTCGAACCGACCGCTGTCGAGTTCCGCTTCGAGTTCGCCCAAGCATCCGGGCTCGAGCCGAGTGTCGGGGTTCAGTAGCCAAACGACGTGCGAAGGTTGTATATCGTTACGGCTCGCAAGGCAATTGATGCCCTCTCCGAATCCAACGTTGCGGTCACTCACGTCAAGGGTGGTTCCATGCACGCCGTCGGTAGCCTGCTGGAGCATCCGCAGATTCTCAGGTTCTGACGAATTGTCGAGAATATGGATGAAGACGCGGCGCCCACGAGGCGTGATGCGGGGAAACTCCCTCACAAGACGTGAGGTTAAGTCGGGTGTGTTGTAGTGAACGGTCAGAACGTGTAGAGCCTCGTCGGGATCGAAAGTCATGCGAATCACCCGCTCCGAAAGTCAGCGGGGCACACCAGTTCGCGCCACTCCACCGCCCCGCGGTTGGAATAGTCTGTGGCAGAGCGCAACTGCTCCGTGCGCCCGCTGGCAGCTGCACGGACCGCCGCCAACCATGCCGCCGGGTCGTCCCAGTCGTCGACAGCACCGGGAAAGCCCTTCCCGAGGATAGAGGTAAGGAAGCCTGTGCTGCGACCTACGACGGGCACACCCGCCTCTAGCGCTCGCAGCGCGACACCGCTTTGAAAGTAGTACTTGTACGGAAGGAGTAACACCGCAGACCCTGCTAGTAGTTGCTGGAACTCTTCTTCGGTAACGAATCGGTTGACGACTGACCATCCCGGAAGATCTGGCCATCCGCGCCCGACAACCATCGGATTCCAGCCAGCCCGCGTCAGCACGGGGGCGATCGCTACCATGGCATCGAGATCACGAGCGGGTTTGTACTGGCCAAGGACGAGAACCGTCTCCGCAGACGTAGCCGGACCCGCGACCTTCGGGCGAGACATCGGATGGGGCAACATGTGAATCCGACGGGTATCAAAGTATTTCGCGGTCACAGCGCGGGCCTCTGGGCTCATGGTGACTAAGTGCGGCCAATTCGACCCGCTCAGCTTTGCGGAAAACATCGCAGCGCATGGCGATATGCCGTTCTGCCGGACTAGCGGTTCCGGATCGTGCATCGCGATGAAAGTCTCGTGTAATGGGTGGCGCCACATCGGCATCTCCAACCAGCCGAGCAGAGGCCATGTAACTATATTCGGCCCACCAGATCGAACGTGCAGACGAGCGTTTCGCACGTGCGCTCCGAGTGCAAGCGCCTTGCCGTAGGGATGTCTGCCAACCTCTCCATTTCGCGAGGCGAGCTCAATCGTGGAGAGACCTTGACCACCTAGGCCTTCAATCAGCCGGCCAGTGAAATGGGCCAGAACGTTATGAAGTGGATTATAGATCCGCACGGAGCGGTCCGCCATGTAATTCAAAGAGTCTCCGAAAGCATACGCACGCGCGTCCTCTCAACTTTCCGAGGTGGTCGACGTTTGGTCTCTTCAAACCATAGCAGTTAACTATTCGTGTCGTAGCCGCGCGAATGGATGGCCGCATCGACAACCAAGGGACTGAACACGGTGATTGCGATGGGTGGATCTCGGTCGTTCAGGCTCATCGCATGCCCCGGACACCCACTTAAACCTCAAGGTGTTGAACAGTGCGGGCCTCTAATTCGGAAAGATCTCCACGTCAGTAATACGGACCACCGAACCATCACCGCCTTCCGACAGAAAGCCAATTGCCGTCAATCCGCCCGGCGGAATAGGCGCGGCATTGTGACCGTCGGAAAGGATCAGTGACCCCGGCCGAAGACTCACCGACCGCCACAGCCCCGGATCCCATCTCATCGGGTGGGTAACGCTCTCAGCTCTAGACCACTTGGTGTCGGCCGAATGCGCCTTAACCGTTCCATAGGCAGTGTCGGATGCCCACCAGGTGTCTCCTACCCTGACGAGTACTCGTTGAGGCGAAGCAGATGGCTTTTCTGAAAGCAACTTGAAACGAACACTCTTGATCTGTGAGCTCGACAGTCCAGTGAGCGGTACCCAGGCGGCGCCTAGAGCCTTGGAGGTCTTGCGAAGGAACGCCTTCGGTGAACCAGACGGTCGTGAGACGCGGTAGTCATCACCCCATGCCGCGGACACATCGCTATTCAATGGCCCCGCAACGGCGGACCATCCAATTTCCGCTAATGGGTGCGCACCCACGGAGGTAACCTCGAAAGAATAAGTTGTTATGGGCTCGTTCGGTTTCAACGTACGGAGGCGGACCGCCATGATCTCCTCGGCCGTCAAGCATCGGTCGAATACCGCAACACCACCCAGCTTACCGGTCGTGAAATGTACGCCTGGAAATTCAGGGGGCTCCCCTTTCACCGCTGCGCCAATGCTGAATCGCTTCATTTTCGGTGAGCTGTTAATGGGTTTATTCAGAACATATGGATTTCGATCGACCGTTGGGTGCAGTGTGTAACCCGGTTCACTCGGAGGTGGTTCCTTGACCGCTTTCCATACATCAGATAATCCATCTATGAAGGCGGTTATCTTCTTGCCGTCATAAGTAAACGCCTCCATGTGCCATTGCCCTTGGCCCACACCTGTGAAGCACTTCCTGGCGCTCGCGGCATAGTCGTGATTGGAAGCGAATCCTGGCGTTGGTCCGTCCTGCGCACCAATATGGGGGGTATAGTGTCCATGAGTCCATGTAATGTAACGGATTGCATCGAAGTAAGAGCCGTACTGCAAAGACTCTTCCGGGCCGCCTGTGCAATATGAGCCGGCCCGGAAGGCCATACCATTTATGTCTGAATCGTCATGATTGTCGGCAGTGTCGTTAATCCACGTTAAGACGGTAACTTGGCCACCGTGTTTGGTGACGTCCAATGCCCCGATCTCGCCATCCTTCACATAAACAGTTTCTCCATCGAGCACTAGCGAGGGACCAAATGGACCGGGGTCAGTCGAGCTTTTGACAACAACCTTCGACCCACGCGCGGTTAAGATCAGCGGTGCGACTCCGAGACTGGAGGTGACCGTGTTCCCACCTTCTGGATCACCCTGGAAATCCCACATCGCAACAAGACCCGCCGGCCACGGGATATCGGCGGCATTCACCGCAGATATGGCCTCGGGGGTATCGCTCTGCTGCGCCCCCGTCGGCTCAGTGCTGGTATCTGGAGCTGATGAATCTTGCGTGGCCTGCTGGCAACTACTTAGGACCAACGCGCCCGAAGCGCCAACGCCGAGAAGCCCTAGGCGGCGGAAAACCTCACGGCGCGAGAACAATCCGCCAGATTCGATGTCACTGAATACCAGACGGGGGTTGTTCTCCGAGGAGCTCATTCGACGGAGAATACTGCGTGGGGGGTCCGCCCGCCGCATATGCAGGGTCGTGTGTCCGCCGAGTTGCGCCGTGTCACACGTCAAAGTCGGATCGGCCCACAGAGCTGCTGCATGCCCACCACACCGCCGCGGGGCCACCTTCGGACCAGTTAATTCGTGCGTATCGAACGAAACTCTCGTACTCTCACACCGCTGGGCACCCTCGGCATGTCGCAGTGCGAACATTCAGCTTCGCGAAGACGCCGGGATTCCAGCCGAATGCTGGCTACATCTGAGTTGGGGGCGCCGATGAAAGTGCTGCTACTGACACCGTATTCGCCTCTGACTCAACATGACCACGCAGCGAACGATCTGATGCGGCCCCTCGTCAATGCACTGGCAGGCTTTTCGGAGGTTCATGTATATGCGCCCGGTCAGCGTAACGGCACACTAGACCAGTGGAAGGTTGACGGTGTCACCTACCACGCAGGCTCGGCTGTGCGCAGAACACAGTTGGACCGTATCTCGCCTTATCCATACGCGGGCCGCGGATCATGGTCTCGACAATCCACGCGGGAAGCTCTAGCTGTTGCACGGACATTGCGCCCCGACATTCTGCACGCAGAGTACAACCAGACCGCGGAGGCACTTCTGCGCTGTGACAAACACGTGCGTCACACATTGATGCGCACCAGCATCACGCTTCACGACTTGTCGTGGGGAACGGCTGAAAGGTCACTCCTGAGCCACAACATGATCCGCAAGTGGATGCAAGAGATCGAGCGTGTGAAGATGCGGCGCACAAGAAGCGCCATCTTGACCAATGTGGACGCCGCACTCGTGTATTCGAAACGCGACAAGGAGAAGCTCTCCGACGCTGCCGGAATCGTCGAAGTCGTCCCCGTCGGAGTAGAACCGCCTCGCACGAGATGGATTGGAGATCGGCCCCACACCGCCGTTTTCGGCGGGGCGATGTGGCGCGCAGAAAATGAGGTCGCTGCTGTCTTTCTCGCACGGGAGGTCATGCCGCTCGTGCGTCAAGTGCTACCCACTGCTGAACTGCGAGTATTCGGAGCAAGACCGACTGCTTTGGTTCGTGCGCTCGACGGTGCGAATGGTGTCACCGTCGTTGGGCAAGTCGATGATTATGATGACGAGTTTCTCCACGCGGCGGTGAGTCTTGCGCCGTCCATGGTCGACGCGGGCGTATTCCTGAAGGCGATTCGGCCGATGGCCATGGGCTGTCCGGTCATTCTGAACTCCGCAAGCGCCAGCCCCATCGCGGGCCTTGTTCCAGGCTTGCACGCACTTGTTGGTGACGGTGCGCAAAGCATTGCGAACCACATTGTTACGACAATGCAGAACACTGAGCAGGCGAGACAGCTGGGTGGAGCGGCAATGGACCTCGCGCGCGAGCACTACAGTTGGGAGCGCACTGCTAACGCTTACATGGAAGTGTTCAGGCGAATGCTCCAGGGCCAAAGCCCGTTCCGAGGGGCGGACTCACGACCGGCAACGTAGCGGATCCACGCCGGCACTTAGGAGCCATGCAATCTAGTCGCATATCCTGTTGCGCAACAGGATATGCCCGCAGATGAATCAACAGATCGACTAGTCAGTGGCACAGGGGAACGCCGTGGATTCTCACTTCTCACGCAGGAGGCTGTTCCACGCTGCCGCACAGGTAGCGACCGCCGGTGTGCTGCTGCCTGGAACTGGTGAGCCGACCGTGGCATCGGCGGCGCTACCAGCACCGTCGACCCATTACGTCTCCAACGCGGGCAACGACAGCGCCGACGGGCTCACCCCCGCCAGTGCTTGGGCAACCATACAGAAGGTCAACGCAGCCCTGCCGGGCGGACGGTCGACAGTTCTGTTCCGCCGCGGCGATACCTTCTATGGCGAGTTGACGCCCCCGTTTGGGTGCGAGGTCGGCGCATACGGCTCCGGAGTCAGACCCGTGCTGACGATGTTCAAGGTGCTGAACCGTCCCGACGGGTGGGTGCAGCACAGCGAGGGCATCTGGACGATCGACCTGGGCTCGCCCGACACCCACGGCGGATACAACGCGCTCAACGACGCCAACATCGGTTTTCTCATGGTCGATGGCACCGCGGTTCCGACCATGAAAGCCGATCCCGCTCAACTGACTTCACCGTGGGACTTCTGCACCGATATCGCTGGGCATCTCCTCTACGTCAAGTCGTCTGCCAACCCGACCACGCTGGCCCGCGACATCCGCGCGGCACCGAACGGCACCAGCGCGACAGGGCAGGTGATCAACTGCATCAATGGGTCGCTCGACATCCACGACCTACACATCACCGGCTCCGGCGGATGCGGGATCGCCGGAGAGGCGACAGACGTGCATGTGCACGACTGCCAGATCGACTACATCGGCGGCTCCATCCTCCAGAACGGAGCCAATCCTCGCTACGGCAACGCAATCCAGAACTGGGCCAACAGCCAGCGCTGGCTAATTGAGGGCAACGAGATCACGCAGGTGTACGACGCCGCCTGGACCGCACAGGGGCGGGACGTCGCCGACGGTCCAGTGCTATGGCGCGATCTGACTGTACGTAACAACCACATTCACGATTGCGGCCAGACGTTCGAACTGTGGTCCGAGAGCAACAACGCCGCCTCTCCCGGCTTCGGCAACATCAGCATTGCGGGAAATCTTTGCCAGCGTGGTGGCTATGGGATCTTCTCTGACGTTCGGCCGGATCAAGGCGTGCGTACGCATTTGCTCACATATCGGCTGCAAACGCCCGTTGATGTGGTGATCCAGAACAATACTTTCGAGGATGCGTACAGCGCGTACAGTTACCACTCCTCAGACGTGCCTACCGGCTACATCACCCGCAATAACACCATCCGGCTGAAACCGGGAACCAAGATGGAATTCCAGCGGCCGGAGACGGTCGAGGAAGCCCAAAGCTGGCAAAGGGCCACCGGGCAGGAAAGCGGTTCGAAGATCTCAATCCTGCAGTGAGCCAACGGGTCTACGACTAGCGCAAATCCTGCCGCCAATATATAACTTCTTGCTGTCGAAACTATTCCGGTTGTCGCTCACAGTGAGGGAAATATATTGCCGTCTGTCGCGCTGATCGGAACGCGGGGATATCCGAGCTATTACGGTGGCTTCGAGACAGCAACCCGGAAACTCGCCCCCTACCTCGTGGAGGAAGGTTGGGATGTCACCGTATACGGTCGGCATAACGCATCAAGGCTCGACGACCCCGAGAGAGATCCGCGCGTACAGACGCGGGTGACGCGGGGCCTGGAGACCAAGAGTCTGAGTACCCTTTCCTACGGACTCACATCGACATTCGACGCCGCGGTGCGACGTCCTGACGTAGCACTGGTCATGAACGTCGCCAACGGATACTTCCTCCCGTTGTTAAAGGCGCGCAACATTCCCTCGCTGGTCAATGTCGACGGTATCGAGTGGGATCGCGACAAGTGGAACGCACTGGCCAAACGCGTCTTCTATCAGGGGGCCCGATGCACGGCACGCTGGAGTGACGGTCTGATCTTCGACGCGAAGGCTATCGAGTCCTACTGGCAACAGAAGTTCAGGGCCACAGGAACTTTCATCCCATATGGAGGGACCGTTCCGCCGCCACTGCCGGTGCCCGACGGTTTGGTGCACCGGGGTTACGTGCTGATCGTTGCCCGTTTCGTGCCGGAGAACAGCGTCCCTCAGTTCTTTGAAGCGGTGTGTACGATCGCCGCCAAGCATCAGGTGGTCATCGTGGGGACGACCGGATACGGCGGGGAGTTGGACGACGCAGCGCGGCAGTTGGCCACCGACTGGCCGACGGTGACCTGGCTGGGCCACGTCTCCAACGACAAGTTGCTGCTCGCCCTCTGGCAGCACGCCGGCGTGTACTTTCACGGCCACAGCGTCGGTGGTACGAATCCGGCACTGGTTCAAGCCATGGCAGCAGGCGCCCCAACGCTGGCCAGAGATACCGTGTACAACCGGGAGGTACTGGGATCGGCCGGACGATTCGTGCCAGGCGAGTCGCAGGCCATCGCCCGGGCCGTACTGGACATGATGGACGACCGCGCGGGACTCGACCAGGCAAGCCGGGCCAACCAGACGCGCGCCGAGGACGACTACTCCTGGAAACAGGTATGTACGGAGTACGAGCAGGCGTTACGCGCGTTGCTCACATCGACCTAGAGCCTCATCGGTCCAGTTCTGGGCCACGACGTTCGCCGTTTCGGGTTTAACTGCGGTACAAAGCTTTTCCCTGCTGAGGGTGACGGTCACTGGCCGAGGCCGGCGTAGAACGCCTCGGTGGCGTCTTTGGCCGGCCCCCACCAGTCTGCGTGTTCGCGGTACCACTCGATGGTGTCAGCCAATCCGCGCGTGAAGTCCCGATACTTCGGTTGCCAGCCCAACTCTTCACGTAGCTTGGTGGCGTCGATCGCGTAGCGCAGGTCGTGACCGGGCCGGTCGCCGACATGGTCATACGCATTCGCAGCATGCCCCATCAAGGTGAGGATCATCTCGATGACGCTCTTGTTGTCCCTCTCCCCGTCGGCGCCGATGAGATAGGTCTCTCCGATGCGACCCTGTTCCAGGATCCTCAGCACCGCCGACGAGTGGTCGTCCGCATGAATCCAGTCGCGAACGTTGCGCCCCTCCCCGTAGAGCTTGGGGCGCAGACCGCACAGCACATTGGTGATTTGTCGCGGGATGAACTTCTCGACGTGCTGGTAAGGCCCGTAGTTGTTCGAGCAGTTCGAGATGGTCGCTGCGACGCCGAACGAACGGACCCAGGCCCTCACCAGGAGATCGCTTCCTGCCTTCGTCGCGGAGTACGGCGACGAAGGGTTGTACGGGCTGGCCTCGGTGAACCTGCCCGGATCATCAAGCGCCAGATCGCCATACACTTCGTCGGTAGAGACATGATGAAACCTGGTTCCGTACTTTCGGGCCGCTTCAAGCAGGGTGAACGTGCCCACCAGGTTGGTATCCAGGAACGGTTTCGGTCCATGCAGCGAGTTGTCGTTGTGCGTTTCGGCAGCAAAGTGAACCGCGGCATCGGCCCCGGCAAACAGCCCGTCAACTACGGCCGCGTCGGCGACGTCGCCGTGGACGAATGCGACCCGCTTGTCCGGTAGATCTTTGATGGACGCCCGATTGCCCGCATAAGTCAGTTTGTCGAGCACGGTCACGTGATAGCCGGTGTGATCGATCACATGCCTGACGAAATTTGATCCGATGAAACCCGCGCCACCGGTCACAATCAACCGCATCAATGCGCCCTATCCCGCTAGATCCGATAGACACCAGCCATACTCCGAGAATGCTGGGGCCCGGGCCCGCCGACGCAGCTCATCATCGGTGATGGCGCCTTGCCGCCTGCAATATGCTCGGCTAGAACAACTTCGAGTTCGATACGCAATTCCCGGGTCCGGACCCATATGTCGCGCCCGTCGAAGTATAGGCCACGCGCACTGCAGATTTCTGTCGGAGACAATCGCTAGAGGCCCGGCCGATCTCCCGCCAAGAGCATTCCTATCAATATCGCCATATTGTAAAACGCTCCTGCGCAATCGGTCCCGCGCGCCCGGTCCCAGCCACCGCGCGGCTGAGGCGGGCCGTGGCCCGAGTCGTACGGCCGCCGGTCGGCTTCGAAACTCACCACCGCCGCGCCGCGTCGTGCCGTGACCGATCAGAATGTTGGCAGTCTCACCCTCGCACCTGACGAAGTGGCTGCTCCGCAGGCCGATGGATTGCCTTGCCGCACAGGCCGTGCCGGTATTGGAAAGCCACCACGGCGCCCGCACCCCCGGCCCGGGGGCCTGATCTGGTTGCCGCGCGGCATCAGAGCTAACACCGTGGGAGGTCTTTCGGATGTTCATGCTCGATAAAGCGCTTACTTTGCATTGTCAAGCAAACTGGTTCGGCTTTCAGCGGTACGGATGACCGCGCACTCCGAGGAGGTGATTCAGTCGACGATGAGTTATCGTCAACCGCGCGTTGGGATTTAGCTGAGATTGCACTTCTGGGTAAATAAATCTCCAGGCCGGCCATTCGAGCCGACGTGAATCTGAGCATCTACTGTCAATCTCATTGCTTAGTCAAGCGAACCTCGCCTGCTTATGAGTAAGATCGCACGCGTTACGCAATTGGAGCTGGACGAGATTCTCGGGAACTGGGGGATTTGTTGACAGCTGCAGGCGAAAGCAATGAGCTACAGGTTGCGGCCCACACCGATACAGCGCTGACCAACAGATTCGCCTCGTGGCAGTACGGCTATGCGCGGCGCCTCGTCGCCATCGACTTCGTCGGAGTCGTTGCCGCGGTTGGGCTTGCCCACTGGATTCGATTCGGCAACATGCCCGTGGTACCCCGAACTCCGCAGGGCCCCAGCTACACAACGGTCTCGCTGACGATTGCCGTCATATGGTTGGCCGCGCTATACGCTGCCCGATCCCGCTCGGTGCGAATCATCGGCGCGGGCGCAGAAGAGTACCGCCGTGTCTGGGTGGCGACCCTGTCGGTGTTCGGTGGCGTTGCGATTGTCTCGATGCTGTTCAAACTCGAGATCGCCAGGGGCTATCTCCTTGTGGCCCTTCCGGCGGGAATCGTCATTCTTGCCCTGATGCGCTGGTCGGTCCGACGCTCGATGATCAGAGCCCGAATGAAGCACGGCCGGTACATCACTCGCGTACTGGCGGTCGGCAGCGTTCCCGCCGTTCGTGATCTGACTCAATCCCTCGCCCGCGAGCAGTGGTCGGAATACCAGGTCGTCGGCGCGTGTATACCCGGCCCCAACATCCACACCCACGTCGACGTACCCGGCGTCAGGAAAGTCCCGACATTCGGTGACGAATCCAACGTGGTGGAAGCCGTCCTGGCCACCGGCTGCCAAGCCGTAGCGGTCACAGCGACCGAGCGCCTCCACAGCCGCGCGATCAGAGATCTGTCATGGGAACTCGAGAAGCTCGACGTCGACCTACTCGTCGCGCCCGGTGTCGCCGATATCGCAGGACCGCGACTTCAGATGCGACCGGTGTCGGGACTCCCGCTGATCCACGTCGAGAAGCCACAGTACGACGGCGCCAAGCGCTTTCAGAAGCGAGTCTTCGACGTCGCGTTCTCGTCCGCAGTCCTGCTGTGCGGCTTCCCGTTCCTCGTCCTCGTCGCACTCGCCATCAAGCTGACGAGTGCAGGACCCATCTTGTACCGATCGAGCCGTATCGGCTTGGACGGCAAGCCATTCGTCATGCTCAAGTTCCGGACGATGATCGATGGCGCTGATCGCATGGTCGACAGATTGGCGCGCCACAACGACTTCCAGGGTGGGGTGCTGTTCAAGCTCCACGACGACCCTCGAGTCACCCCCGTCGGCCGGTACTTGCGCAAGTACAGCATCGACGAACTGCCACAGTTCATCAACGTCCTCAAGCGCGAGATGAGCGTTGTCGGACCGCGCCCCCCACTGGCCAAAGAGGTCAACTCCTACGACGACTACGCGATGCGCCGTCTGCTCGTACGGCCCGGCATCACGGGCCTGTGGCAGGTCAGCGGCCGCTCCGACCTGTCGTGGGAGGACACCGTCCGGCTCGACCTGTTCTACGTCGAAAACTGGTCCATGGTCGCCGATTTGCTGATCGCTCTGAAAACGATGAAGGCCGTCTTCTCACATTCAGGGGCGTACTGAGCCCTCAAACGGCGAATGGCCACCTGCTGCAGCAGGTGGCCATTCGAACGAAATGCGTTACGCCTCTTCGGTGAAGTTGCGTGTGACGGCCGGGTCGACCGGGATGCCCGGGCCCGTGGTCGTCGACACGGTGATCTTCTTCAGGTAGCGGCCCTTCGACGAGGACGGCTTGGCCCGCAGCACCTCGTCGAGCGCGGCGCCGTAGTTCTCGACGAGCTTCTTCTCGTCGAACGAAGCCTTGCCGATCACGAAGTGCAGGTTGGCCTGCTTGTCGACGCGGAAATTGATCTTGCCGCCCTTGATGTCGGCCACAGCCTTGGCCACATCCGGGGTGACGGTGCCGGTCTTGGGGTTGGGCATCAGACCGCGCGGGCCGAGCACACGGGCGATGCGGCCCACCTTGGCCATCTGGTCGGGCGTGGCGATCGCGGCGTCGAAGTCGAGGAAGCCACCCTGGATCTTCTCGATCAGGTCGTCGCTGCCGACGACGTCGGCGCCGGCGGCGATGGCGGCTTCGGCCTTCTCACCCACCGCGAACACGGCGACGCGGGCGGTCTTGCCGGTGCCGTTGGGCAGGTTGACGGTGCCACGGACCATCTGGTCGGCCTTGCGCGGGTCGACGCCCAGCCGGATCGCTACCTCTACGGTCGCATCCTGCTTCTTCGACGACGTTTCCTTGGCGAGCTTGGCGGCCTCGAGCGGGGTGTAGAGCTTGCTCTTGTCCACCTTCTCGGCGGCTTCGCGGTATGCCTTGCTTGTCTTGCTCATTGGTATCTCCTGAATTCAGAGGTTGTGGTTGCGAGCCGAAGCGGGCTCTCCCACGTCTAACTTTTCGTCGAGTGAGAAGTGACGCTGTTGGTTACTCGACCAACCTGTGCGTCAGCGCTCAATCAACAGTGAAATTATTCGACCGTGATGCCCATCGACCGGGCGGTGCCGGCGATGATCTTGGCGGCCTGGTCGATGTCGTTGGCGTTGAGGTCGGCCTTCTTGGTCTCGGCGATCTCGCGCACCTGATCCCAGGTCACCTTGGCAACCTTGGTCTTGTGCGGCTCGGCCGAACCCTTCTGCACACCGGCGGCCTTCAGCAGCAGCCGGGCGGCGGGCGGGGTCTTCAGTTCGAAGGTGAAGCTGCGGTCCTCGTAGACGGTGATCTCGACGGGGATGATGTTCCCGCGCTGGTTCTCCGTCGCGGCGTTGTAGGCCTTGCAGAACTCCATGATGTTGACGCCGTGCTGGCCGAGCGCGGGGCCGACCGGCGGGGCGGGGTTGGCCTGCCCGGCCTGGATCTGGAGCTTGATCAGCCCGGCGACCTTCTTCTTGGGAGCCATGGGTGTTCGTTTTCCTTTCTGGGGGCCGAAGCCCGACTTACTAGATCTTGGCGACCTGGTTGAAGGTCAGTTCGACAGGCGTCTCGCGGCCGAAGATAGACACCAGCACCTTGAGCTTCTGCTGTTCGGCGTTGACCTCGCTGATCGACGCCGGCAGTGTGGCGAACGGGCCGTCCATGACGGTCACCGACTCGCCGACCTCGAAGTCGACCAGAATCTCCGGGCGCTCCAGCGTGGCCTCCGACGACGCAGCCGCCGCAGTCGAAGCCGCCTTGCCCTGCTTCTTGGCCGCGCCCTGGGGCAGCAGGAACTTCACCACGTCGTTGAGCGACAGTGCCGTCGGCCGCGAGGTGGCGCCGACGAAGCCGGTGACACCGGGGGTGTTGCGCACCGCGGCCCACGAGTCGTCGGTCAGTTCCATGCGCACCAGGATGTAGCCCGGCAGCACCTTGCGGTTGACCTGCTTGCGCTGGCCGTTCTTGATCTCGGTGACCTCTTCGGTGGGCACTTCCACCTGGAAGATGTAGTCGCCGACGTCGAGGTTCTGCACGCGGGTCTCGAGGTTGGCCTTCACCTTGTTCTCGTAGCCGGCGTAGGAGTGGATGACGTACCAGTCACCCGGCTTGCTGCGCAGCTCAGCCTTGAGCGCGTCGGCCGGATCGAGTTCCTCCTCGACGGCCTCGGCGGCGGCTTCCGTCGCCTCGGCTTCAGGCGCCACCTCGAGCTCAGGTGTGGTCTCGTCGATGACATCGACGAGGCCTTCACCCGTGGGGGTATCGCCTTCGGGGGTTGTCACGGTAGTCAGTCCTCTCTCACAACATCCAGGTCAGCCGAACACCAGCAGCACCAGCTTGGCCAGGCCCAGGTCCACGCCGCCGATCAGCGCCACCATGAAAGCCAGGAACAGCAGCACGACGCTGGTGTAGCTGACCATCTGCTTGCGGTTCGGCCAGATCACCTTGCGCAGCTCGGCAACCACCTGCTTGAGGTAGTTCCACACGAACACGAAGGGGTTGCGCGACGGTCCGGTGGAGGCCTTCTTCGGCTTCTTGGCTTTCTTGCCGGACTTCGTCTCGTCGACGCCGAGTTCCTCGGCGCCCGATTCCACTTCTTCCTGCTCGGCCAGTGCGGTGGCGCCGGCGCGCTGCCGGGTCCGCTTGCCGGTGGGACGCTGGGGGCGGCTCACGACGACGGTTTGACCGCCGGTGGTGTCCTCGTTGCTGTCGCTTGCGGCGTCAGCACTATCGCGCTCATCGCTCACCGCATGCTCCTTTGTGTCGAGTCCGTATGGGCTGGGACCACCCAGCCCGGTGTGCACCCTCCAGTGTCCACCATTGCCTATTCAGTTGAGCAGGGGCGACAGGACTTGAACCTGCAACCTGCGGTTTTGGAGACCGCTGCTCTGCCAGTTGAGCTACGCCCCTCTGTTGGTCCCCCCACATAACTCGCGCGCTCCCCGTTCGGTGAAACCCGAACCGACGGACAGCGCGCTTACGTGGGAAAACCCCGAGGTCCGAGTGTACAACGGCACAACGAGCAGGTGTTAATCCGCTTCGTCGTCCTCGTGGCGGACGGGCTTGCGCAGAACCTGGCCGGTTTCGGGGTCCCAGCCGGCCGAGATCGAGTTGTCGCCCTCGTGGCCCATCAGGGTGGTGAAGGCTTCCATGACGACCTCGCCGGTCTTCACATCGACCAGGATATTTCGGGAGGTAACGATGTCGGCGCCGAACCGCTCGTTGACCGAGTCGATTGCCAAGCTGCCGCGCAGCTCGTCACCCTCGGCGATCGGCCGGTAGAACTTGAACTTTTGGTCCACCTGGACGATCTGCAGGGTTTCGAAGCCCACGTCGACGTGCTGGAAGAAGTGCCGCTGAATCATCACCGCGAAGATCGACATAAAGGTCAGGGGTGCGACGAGTCCGTCGTAGCCGAGTTCCTTGGCCGCCTCGGTATCGATGCTGGCCGGGTCCTGGGCCTTGATCGAATTGGCGTACTGGCGGATCTGCTCACGGCCGATGGTGAAGGTCTCCGGGTACTCGTACACCATGCCGCGGATGTCGGTCTTGAGGGCCATCTCTACGCCAGCTTTGCGATGGCTACAGCGCGGCCGAAGATCTTCTTGCCGCCGGTGGTGGCGGTCAGCGCGATGTGGACGGTCTTGGTCTCGGCGTCGGCAGACTTGACCTTGCCGGTGAACACGATGTCGGTCCCGGTTCCGTCGTTGGGGACTGGGACGATCGCGGTGAACCGAACGTTGTATTCGCTGACCGCGCCCGGGTCGCCGACCCACGCCGTCACGTAGCCGCCGCCCAGACCCATGGTCAGCATGCCGTGGGCGATGGCGGTGTCCAGACCGACCTGCTTGGCGATCTCGTCATCCCAGTGGATGGGGTTCAAGTCGCCGGACACCCCGGCGTAGTTGACCAGGTCTGCCCGGGTCAGGGTGATCACCCGCTCCGGCAGCTCTTCGCCGACTTTGACCGAACTGAACTCACGCAGTGCCATCGTTGAAGCCACTCTCTCCGTTTTCCTCGCTTCGCCCCGCCAGCGTCGTGTAGGCCTCTTGGACCACCGTGCCGTCCTGGTTCGTGACGATGTTTTTGGTGACGATGATGTCGGTACCGTGCGCCTGCCGAATGGAATCCAGGTAGACGTCACAGTAGAGCTTGTCTCCGGCCGTGACCGGGGCCAGGAACTTCAGTACCTGGTCGATCTGAACGATCTGACGGTCGGAGATGCCGATGTTGGCGTTCTCGAAGAACGCCTTCTGCGCCACGTAGCTAAACACGCTGATGAACGTCAGCGGTGCGGGCAGCCCGTCGTAGCCGAGTGCGGCGGCAGCCTCGTCGGAGACGAAGACCGGATCGTCGTTATGCACGGCCCTGGCGTATTCGCGAATCTTTTCGCGCTCCACCGCGTAGTGATCGGGATAGCGGTAGTGCGTTCCGACGAGAGTCTGGGACAACGCCACGGGCTAGAACCTACCTAGTAACTTTCTCCGGCCGTCACACGGACAGCCGGGCGCGATCAGCGCGACTCTTTGTGCGGCTGATGCGTGCCACAGTTCGGGCAGAACTTCTTCAGCTCCAGCCGATCAGGATCGTTGCGGCGGTTCTTCTTGGTGATGTAGTTGCGGTGCTTGCACACCTCGCAGGCCAAAGTGATCTTCGGCCGGACGTCAGTACTGGAGGCCACGTTCGTTGCCTTCTTTCACACTCTCGTAGTTCGTTCCTGTAGCGGTGGGGAGGCTCGATCTCCCGACCTCACGATTATGAGTCGTGCGCTCTAACCAGCTGAGCTACACCGCCCCGATCGACGCGGGCGGAGCTCCGCTCGCGTCCACCGAGCCCCCTAACGGAATCGAACCGTTGACCTTTTCCTTACCATGGAAACGCTCTACCGACTGAGCTAAGGGGGCCTTACCCTCGGCGTCAGTTGAACCGCGCCGTGGGCCTTAAAGAGGGTACAGCCTGCGACTCGGCTCAGCCAAACCGCTCGTCGAGGGGCGAAATCCGGCCTGGCACGTACACGCCATAGGCTGAGGTCATGTCATCGACGGACCGGCTGTACTTCCGCCAACTGCTCTCCGGCCGGGACTTCGCGCCCGGCGACATGATGGCGCAGCAGATGCGCAACTTCGCCTATCTGATCGGCGACCGCGAGAGCGGCGACGCCGTGGTGGTCGACCCGGCCTACGCCGCCGGGGACCTGCTCGACGCGCTGGAGGCCGACGGCATGCACCTCTCCGGTGTGCTGGTCACCCACCACCACCCCGATCACGTCGGCGGAACGATGATGGGCTTCACGCTGGCGGGCCTGGCCGAGCTGCTCGAGCGCGTCAGCGTGCCGGTGCACGTCAACGCCCACGAGGCGCTGTGGGTGTCAAGGACCACCGGCATCCCGATGAGCGAGCTGACCGCCCACGAGCATCGCGACAAGGTCGCCGTCGGCGACATCGAGATCGAACTGCTGCACACCCCCGGGCACACCCCGGGCAGCCAGTGCTTCCTGCTCGACGGCCGACTGGTGGCCGGCGACACCCTGTTCCTCGACGGCTGCGGGCGCACCGACTTCCCCGGCGGCGACGTCGACGAGATGTTCCGCAGCCTCCAGCAGCTGGCCGCTCTGCCCGGCGACCCCACGGTGTTCCCCGGGCACTGGTACTCGACCGAGCCCAGCGCGGTGCTCTCCGAGGTCAAACGGTCCAACTACGTCTACCGGGTGTCGAGCCTGGAGCAGTGGCGCTCGTTCATGGGCGGCTGACCGGCCTGCAACTGGTCACGCCGACATCGAGATCCGTTGGCAGACTGGCTGATTCGTGCGCCAGACCGGGGCCGTGGGATTCCCCGCCCGGGTGGGTCGAGATTGCATCTTGGCAATCGGAACTTTGTTACGTAACGTCGATTCAACTGACGCTGCGACGAAGGAGCATCCATGAGCGGGCCGGTAAGTTATCGCAAGGACGACGCGATCGCCGTGATCACACTCGACGACGGCAAAGTGAACGTGCTGAGCCCGAGCACGCTGCAGCACATCAACGACGCCCTCGATCGCGCCGAGGCTGACAACGCCGCAGCGGTGGTCCTGGCCGGCAACGAACGGGTGTTCAGCGGTGGCTTCGACCTCAAGGTTTTCCGCTCCGGCGATATCGACGCCTCCATCGCGATGCTGCAGGCAGGTTTCAACCTGTCCCACCGCCTGCTGTCGTTCCCCAAGCCGGTCGTCGCCGCCATCACCGGGCACGCGATCGCGATGGGCGGGTTCCTGGCATGCAGCTTCGATCATCGAATTGCCGCCCACGCCTACAACTTCCAGGCCAATGAGGTGGCGATCGGGATGATCCTGCCCTACCCGGCGCTGGAGGTGCTGAAGCTGCGGCTGACCCCGTCGGCCTACCAGCAGGCCGTCGGGCTGGCCAAGACGTTCTTCGGCGAAACCGCACTGGCCGGCGGCTGGGTCGACGAGATCGTGCTGCCCGACCAGGTGCTCCCCCGCGCCCTGGAGGCCGCCCAGGAGTTCACCACGTTGACCCCGGGGGCCCACCTTGCCAGCAAGCTGCGGGCCAGGCAGGCCACTCTCGATGCGATGCGCCACGGTATCGACAACATCCATACCGAGTTCGGGCTGTCCTAGTCCGTGCCGAGGGTCAAGCAGCGCACCCCCGAGCTGCGCGACCGGGTGGTCGACGTGGCGGTGGCCACGTTGTGCGAGAACGGCATGTCCGGTTTCACCACGCGACGGGTGGCCGAGCGCGCCGGCACCTCGGTGCCCGCGGTGTACGAGCTGTTCGACGACAAGGCCGGCCTGCTGCGGGCGGTCTTCTTCGAAGGGTTCCACCGCCTCGGCCGCCAGCTTGCCGGGCTGCAGGAAACCGCTGACCCGCTGGCGGACCTGCGCGCCGTGATCCCGGTGTTCCGGCGGTTCTGCCTGGACTACCCGCCACTGGCCCGGGTGATGTTCAGCCGCCCGTTCCAGGATCTCGACCCCGGCCCCGAGCAGACCGGGGCCGCGCCGACCGTGCGGGAGATCCTCGTCGGCAAGGTGCAGCGCTGCATCGCCGCCGGCACACTCTCCGGTGATCCGGTCGACATCGCGCACGTATTGCTAGCTCTGGCACAGGGTTTGGCCGTGCAAGAGGCGGGCGGCTGGCTGGGCTCCTCGGCCGTCTCGGTCAACCGCCGCTGGGACGTCGGGGTGCAGGCCGTGCTGGCCGGGTTCGGCCGGTAGCGTGCCGAGGATGGGACGCGTCGACGGCAAGGTCGCAGTCATCAGCGGCGCCGCGCGCGGCATGGGCGCCTCGCACGCCCGACTGCTGGTCAGCGAGGGTGCCAAGGTCGTCCTCGGTGATGTGTTGGACGACGAGGGCATGGCAGTCGCCGACGAGCTCGGTGACGCCGCGCGGTATGTGCACCTAGACGTCACCGATCCTGACCACTGGGCGGGCGCCGTCGACACGGCGCTGCACGCGTTCGGCAAGCTCGACGTGCTGGTGAACAACGCGGGCATCGTCTACCGGCGCACGTTGGGCAATCTGGAACCCGAACGCTGGCAACGCGTTCTCGACGTCAACCTCACCGGGACAATGCTGGGCATCAAGTCGGCGATCGAGCCGATGATCGCCGCCGGCGGCGGCTCGATCATCAACATGTCCTCGATCCAGGGTATGCGCGGCACTCCGGGAAACCACGGCTACGTCGCCTCCAAGTGGGCGATCCGCGGACTGACCAAGTCCGCCGCATTGGAGCTGGCGCCCAACAACATTCGGGTGAACTCGCTGCATCCGGGGATGGTCCGCACCCCGATGACCGCGCACATGCCCGAAGATCTGGTCGCCGCACCCCTGGGTCGGATCGCCGAGCCCGTCGAGGTGTCAACGTTCGTGTTGTTCCTGGCCAGTGACGAGTCCTCTTTCGCCACCGGCTCAGAATTCGTCATGGACGGCGGCCTGATCGCCGACGTCCCGCACCGGAGGTGAGTATGGGCCGTTTCGAGAATCGTGTCGCGATCGTCACCGGCGCGGGCGCATCTGACGGGATCGGCTTCGCCGTCGCCCGCCATCTTGTCGCCGAAGGAGCCCGGGTGGTGCTGGGCGCCACCAGTGACCGCATTCACGACCGCGCCGGTGAACTCGGTTCTGCGGCAATCGGTGTGGTGGCCGACCTCACCGTAGACGGCGCCGCCGACACGCTGGTCGCCGCCGCCACCGAGGCCTGGGGGCGGCTCGACATTCTGGTGAACAACGCGGGAATGACCTCGGTGACCAGCGGGTGGGACACCGAAGCCGAGGTGCCGCAACTGTCGTTGCAGGACTGGGATTCCGCGATAGCGCGCAACATGACGACGGCGTTCCTGATGTGCCGGGCCGCGGTACCGGTGATGACCGCAGCAGGCTACGGGCGCATCGTGACGGTGGGTTCGACGACCGGCACCGTCAACGCGATGCCCGGCCAGGCCACCTACACCGCGGCGAAGGCCGGGCTGGTCGGGTTGAGCCGTGCCCTGGCGCTGGAGGTGGTGCGCGACGGTGTGACGGTCAACGTCGTCGCGCCGGGCTACGTGCTCACGGGTTCACAGCTGGAGTTCGAGGCGGTCGCGGCATCGGCGGGACCGTTCGGTCGCAGCGGCACAACGGACGAGATCGCCTCGTGTGTGCTGTTTTTGGCTCATGAGACGGCCTCGTTCGTGACCGGTGCGGTGCTGGTGGCCGACGGCGGGCACAACCTGCCCGAGACCTGGACATGAGTCGGCGGGGACCATCCGGTCCCCGCCGACATCGGACTGGCTCTGCGGTTCAGAAACCCAGGTGATGGTCGAACTGGTTGTGTGACGACAGGTCGGTGGCCGCCTGGGCGTGCGAGGCCGACGGGTCGTTACTGGCGTCGAACAGCGAGTGACTCGAGTAGTCGGTCGACGCATGGGCGGACTGGTCGACAGCGGAGTGATCCGGCGTCGGGGCCGCGACATGGGTCGCCGAGTCCGCGGCAACGTGCTGGTCGACGGTGGTCGACGCGTGGTTGCCGCCCACCGAGGTGGAGCCAGCGGCCGCGCCGCTGCCCTGGGCTGCGGTGATCACCGAGGCGCCCTGCGAGCCGGCGGCGACCTCGCCACCGCCGGATGCCGATCCGCCGGTGTTGATCACCGTGCCCTGGCTGGGCGAGCCCAGCTGCGTGTGCGTGCCGGTGACGGCACCACCGCTGGCGGTGCTGTGGCCGCCGAGGGCTGCGCTGTCCTGGCCGAGGATGTCGGCACTGCTGTTGAAGCTGTTGTGGGCGTTGGTATTTCCACCGACAGTCGTCTGTCCTGCCGATGCGGCAGCATCGGTCGAGCCGGCAGCCTGCACGGCGCTGTGCGCACCGAGCGTCGTCGCCTCGTGGGTGAGGAAGTCCGCACTTCCCCCCGCCGCCGCGCCCGCGGCCACGTTGGTGTGACCGTCGACGGTCGCACCCCCAGCAGGGGTTGCCACAGTGGCGGCGGTGTGTCCGCCGAATGCTCCACCGACGTTGGCCTGAGTACCGAATGCGCTGCCGACGTTGGCCTGTGTGCCGAATCCGCCACCCACGTTGGCCTGTCCGGCGGCACTCGACTGCCCGCCGAGTGCCGCGCCCTCGTTGTGGAGGAAGCTCGCCGCCGCGGTGTTGGTTGCTGCGGCCTGCGTGCTCAACGCGGCACCGCCGAGCGGGCTGACGATGCCTGCTGTGGTCGCGCTCGTCACCGCGGTGGTGCCGGACGCGCCCAGGCCTGCTCCGCCTAGACCGATCGCGCCGCCGCCGGCAGCCGCGGTCTGGTTGGCGAATCCGGCGCCGCCGAGTGGGCTGCTGAAGCCTGCGCTGGAGTTGCTGCTGAAGTTCCCCTGGGCGCCGACGCCGGTGTTGACGGTCGGCGAGCTGGAGTTGGCGCTCAGGGCCGTGCGCCGTTCGGCATCGACACCGCCGTTGGCCGAAAATCGGCTTCGGTCAAGGGCTTCGGCGCCTGCACCCGCGGCGAGTCCCGAGCCGATGTTGGCTCCGCCGCCGGCGTTGCCGCCGAACTGTGTGCCACCACCGAGGCCGGCATTGATGCCGCCGCCGAGTTCGGCTCCGCCACCGACGTTCCCACCGACGCCGAAGCCTGTACCGATGCCAGTGTGCGTGCCAGCACCGAGGCCGGCGTTGAAACCGCCGCCGAGTTCGGCTCCGCCGCCAACACCAATCTCTGAACCCAGACCGGCATTGAAACCACCGCCGACCTCGGCGCCGCCACCGAGGCCAAACCCGGTGCCCAAGCCACCACCGACACCAGCACCAGCGCCGATCTCAGCACCCAACCCAGCCTCGAAACCACCACCGACCTCAGCACCGCCACCAACACCAAATCCCGTGCCCAAGCCGGTACCAACGCCAATCTCCGAACCGAGGCCGGCATTGAAACCAGCACCGACCTCAGCACCGCCACCGAGGCCAAACCCGGTGCCCAAGCCGCCGCCGACACCAGCACCAGCGCCGATCTCAGTACCCAGGCCCGCCTCGAAACCACCACCGACCTCGGCTCCGCCACCAACACCAAAGCCCGTGCCCAACCCGGTACCGACACCGATCTCCGAGCCCAGCCCAGCCTGAACACCACCGCCAATCTCAGCGCCACCACCGATGCCCAGGCCCGTGCCCAGGCCAAGGCCGGTCGACAGCCCGGTTTCGAGGCCACCACTCAACGCGGTGCCCAGCCCGGCTCCGATACCCTCGCCGATCCCGGCCGCCAAGCCGGTGCCGGCGTCGGCTCCGACTTGCAGCGCTTGGTCACCGATCACCGCGGCGTCGCCGACGGGTGCGAATCCGAACTGATCCGACACCGCGTGGGCCAGGCCGGCCACCGGATCCGCCCCGGACAATTGCAGGCCCGGAACAGCGGAGGCGGCGACGGACTGGAGTTCCTGCGGGCTGACGTCGGCCAGCCCGGCATTCGCAAGCGCGGCGTTCGGGTCCGCGACGAACGTCTGCGCGGCGTTTTCATTGGCGAACAGATCGAGGATGAACTGCAGCAGGGTGTCCATGAAGAAGTGCCTTTCGTCTCTGGAGAGAAGCTCTACCCCGGCTGGCCGGGTGACTTACCGCCACGTTATGAACAACGCCGAGCCCCCAACATGGGGCGCACTCCCCTGCCCGATAGGGCCCCTACCGGGATAACCCAGCAATCCCCATTAGGGGATTAGGGGATCGAGCTTTCGCTACCGGGCGTGAGCAGGCGCTTCTTTGACTGAACACCCATATGTCCTGATCAGATCCAACACCGCGGGCACCACCCGCCGCCAAGGCGATTCCGAATCGTTACCTCGTTATTGACAGGCGCGATACTTACAGCAAAGCAAGCGACGCTTTCGTCCGTCCCCGGGGGACGGGCGTGGGCACCGGGTGAACGGTTAAGCGCTCGAGTGGTTCTGCCAGTGGTCTGGATGGTCAGCCAGCCACCGCCGCTCCACCCGTTGCACGCGGTGGTGTTCGGCGGTGATGGCCAGACCACCGGCGATCAACAGTCCTGCAGCCACCGAGATCAGCGTCATCAACAGCTCGTGGTGGTTGTAGGCAAGGGCGGCAACCACCCCGGCCAAACCGACCACACCCAGAGCGATGAGGAGTAATCCCGGCAGCCACAGGGTGTCGACGAACGATTCGCCGGCATGCGGCTGAGTGGTTCGCGCGTGATCCACCGGATCGCGATATGCACCCTTCATGGCGTCTCCCTTCCGCGAAGAGACACCCCCAGCCTACGCTCGCTGTGAGCTAGCTCACAGCTCAATTCCTGGGGGCGACAGTCCCGGCGAGGGTGCGCCTAGTGTCGGCGCTGGCGGCGTGTCGGCGGGCCGACACGCACGCTCGCGGAAGCCGTCACCGGTTGCCGGCATCGGCCGCAGGCTAGTCGGACTTACCGCAGCTGCAGCTGTCTCCGCACGTGCAGTTCTGGCAGGTACAGCTGGCATTGGTACAGGTGGACGTCGTTGTCTGGTCGCTCATGACAACCATCCTATACCTCCGGGGGGTATAGAAATCCCACGCGCTACGGCTTAGGCGTCAGCGCGCTGCCCTTGAGCCACTCATTCCACGGCAGCGACCAGTCGCCGTTCTGCCAGATCGCCAGCCCCGGCCCACCGGTACCGCGGACCTCGACGACGTCGCCGGGCTGGGAGAAGTTGAAGAACCAGGCGGCGTTCTCACCGTTGAGGTTCAGGCACCCGTGCGAGGTATTGGTGTTGCCCTGCGCCCACGTGGTGGCGTTGAGCTGGTGCAGATAGATGCCGTCGGTGCTGATCCGGGTGGCGTAGGGAATCTTGAGCTTGTAGCCCATCGACGACGCAACCGGCAGACCGTAGGTCGACGAGTCCATCGTCACCTCTTCGGCCTTGTCGATCACGGTGTAGACCCCGGGCGGGGTCCAGAACGAAAACGTCCGTCCCGCAATGGTTTCGGTACCACCACGGCCCATGGACGTCGGCATGGCGCGCACCAGTTTGCCGTTGTCGAAGACGTTGACGGTCTTGGTGGCGTCGTCGGCGATCGACACGTGCGCGTCGCCGATCGTCAGCGTCGCCGTCTCGTTGTTCTGGCCGTACAGACCGTCGCCGAGTCGCATCCCGAACATGTTGGCCGTAACCGTGACCGTGGTGCCGGGGCTGTAGTACGTCTCCGGGCGCCAATGAGCGGTGGCGTCGTCAACCCAGTACCAGGAGCCCTTCACCGGTGGGTTGGCCGTCACCACCAGCTGGCGTTCAGCGGCGGCCTTGTCGGTGATCGGCTCGTCAAAGCGCGCGGAGATGATGGTGCCGATGCCGTAGCGCTGGTCCTCGTGGATCGGCAGACCGCCGGGCGTCTCCAGGTACACCGCGGTCAGGTTGTTCGGCGTTGCCGTTGCGAAAGTGGTGGTGCGGGCCAACGGCACACCGCTGGTGCCGCGGCTGGCGACCTGCAAGGTGTAGTTGCGGCCGTACTTCAGCTGCTCGGTCGGCTGCCACGACGTACCGTCGGGCGACAGCGCCCCGGCAACGGTGTTGCCGTAGTCGTCGACCAGGGAGACGTTGGTGATGCTGCCGGCCACGACCCGCGCCGAGACCCGGCTCAGCGGGCTCAAGTCAGCGGAGCCGTTCGCCGGAGCAACGCCCAGCAGCGGCGGCTGCGGGGCCGCAGGCGGGGCCGGGGCCGCCGCAGCAGCAGCAGTCGGGGTCTTACAGCCGTCCTGGCACCCGGGCAAGCCGGCGACGTCGCTGCCGAGAACTGCGAGGAGCAACGCGCCCACGACCAAGATCGCCGTGCTTGCACGACCGGGACGACTCACCGAAATTCACTCCAGAGCTGGTCGACGATATGTTGCCGGCGTCACCATTGACGACTGAGATCATAGACGGAAACCCGCTCCCATTTCGACGTGACGACAGCGGTACCAGCGGTGGCCTGCAGCAAAGACCGGTCACCTAGCGGCTGGGCTACCTCAGTGCACTGCCTTTGAGCCAGTCGGCCCACGGCAACGTCCAATCACCGTTCTGCCAGACCTGCAGGGGCGGTCCCCCGGTGTTGCGCACCTCGACGACGTCACCTGGCTGGGCGAAGTCGTAGAACCACTGTGCGTTATCGCCGCTGAGGTTCAGGCAGCCGTGGGAGACGTTGGTATTGCCCTGGGCCCATACGGTGGCGTTGAGCTGGTGAAGATAGATGCCGTCGGAGCTGATGCGGGTGGCGTACGGGATGGATTCCCGGTAGCCCAGCCGCGAATTGATCGGCAGGCCGTAGGTCGAGGAATCCATGATCACCGGGTTCGCCTTGTCCATCACGGTGTAGACGCCGGGCGGGGTCCAGAACGACAGGGTCTGCCCGCCGATGGTTTCGGTACCGCCCATCCCCATCGAGGTGGGCATGGTGCGGATCAGCTTCCCGTTCTCGTAGACGCTGACCTGTTTGGTGGTGTCGTCGGCGACCGAGACGTGCGCGGCGCCGATGCGGAACTTCGCAGCGCTGTCCTGTTCGCCGTAGAGCCCGTCACCGAGGGGCACACCGTAGATGTCGGCTTTGACGGTCACCGAAGTGCCCGGCGCGTAATACTTTTCGGGCCGCCAGCGGGCGTTCTGGTCGTCCACCCAGTACCACGAGCCGGCGACCGGAGGTGAGGTGGTGACCGACAGGCGCCGTTCGGCGGCAGCGCGATCAGCGATCGGCTCGTCGAAGCGGGCGACGACGATGGCTCCGATACCCAACGTCGCGCCGTCGAGCGGCTGCCCGCCCGGCGCGGTCAGAGAGACCTCGGTCTGATTGCCCGGAACCAGGGTCTGGAATGTCGAGGTCACCGACGACGGCACGCCGCCAGGGCCGCGGGCGTCGACCGACAGTGTGTAGGTGCGCCCGTAACCCAGCGGCACGGTGGGCTTCCAGGTCTTGAAATCGGGGGTGACGACGCCGGGCACCGGCTTGCCGGCGTCGTTCACCAGGCTGACGCGGGTCAGCATCCCGGTCTGCGCGACGGCTTTGACCGCGGCCAGCGGGTCGACGTCATTGGCGCCGTCGGCCGGCGTGAGGGCGAGCGCAGCCGGGTCGTTCGACGGCGCCGGAGCCGGAACCTGTGCGGCGGCCTCGGCCCGGCAGTGCTCGGGGCAGTGCGGAGTCGTCGAGATCACCACACCACCGAGAACGGCCAGTACGGCAAGGACGGCGGCGAGGTAGGCACCGCGCGCACGACGACTCAAAGACACCCAGACACTCCAGTAGAAGGTCGGCCATTCCGGCCGGGAGCCCACCCGACTGGATGGGTCCTTGAATCATAGACGGGGCGGACGACACAAGGGTTCTGCGCAATAGCGCGTGCTTCGTCACAACATGGACAAGACTTCAGCACATGACCGAACCCGGTGCGGCCCGCGTCGCGGTGTATCTCGACTTCGACAACATCGTGATCTCCCGCTACGACCAGGTCAACGGCCGCAACTCTTTTCAGCGTGACAAAGCCAAGGGCCTTGAGCCGGCGAAGCTCACCCTGGCCAGGGTCGATGTAGGGGCGATCCTGGATTTCTCCTCGTCGTTCGGGACGGTGGTGTTGACCCGGGCCTATGCCGACTGGTCGGCCGGCGTCAACGCCGAGTACCGCGAGCAGCTGGTCGGCCGCGCCGTCGACCTCGTGCAGTTGTTCCCGGCGGCCGCCTACGGCAAGAATGCCGCCGACATCCGGCTGGCGGTCGACGCCGTCGAGGACATGTTCCGGCTACCCGACCTGACCCATGTGGTGATCGTGGCCGGCGACTCGGACTACATTCCGCTCGCGCAACGCTGCAAGCGGCTCGGCCGCTACGTGGTAGGCATCGGGGTGGCCGGGTCGTCGAGCAAGTCGCTGGCCGCGGCGTGCGACGAGTTCGTCATCTACGACGCGCTCCCCGGGGTGCCGGTACTCCAGCCCGCGGACACCGAGGAGAAGCCCCGCGCGAAGCGGGCCAAGTCGACCGAACCCGAGCCGCCCGACGGGCAGGCTGCCGCAACCGCGCTGCTGAAGCGGGCCCTGCAAATCGGCTTGGAGAAGGACGACGTCGAGTGGCTGCACAACTCGACGGTCAAGGCGCAGATGAAGCGGATGGACCCGTCGTTCTCCGAGAAGTCGCTGGGCTTCCGGTCCTTCAGCGACTTCCTGCGCTCACGCTCGGACATCGTCGAACTCGACGAGAGCTCGACGACCCGGATGGTGAAGCTGCGCTAGGCCGTTCGGGTCAGGGCGAACGGCGCGGCGATGCTGCCGGCCTTGCCGTCGCACACCCCCGGGTTGTAGATGCCGGCCCACCCCTGGAACGTCGCCGCGTCCCACGAATAGGTCATCAGCCCCGGATGCTGGACGCCGTCGTCACAGCTGATCGCATCGGCTTGCTCGACCTTGAGGATCCACGAGCCCACCGACCAGAAGGCATCGGCGTTCCAGGGCTGCTGGCCCGGCATGCCTGACGAGGCGACGTGGATGCACTGGTCGGTGTCGTCGGCGCACGGTGTCATCACCCAGGTCGAGGCGACGTTGCCGGCCTTGAACGCGAACGTTCCGACGACGTTGGGATCGGCGGCATGCGCCGGTGCGGCGAACCCCATCGTGGTGATTGCGGCAGCGACGATCAGGGTTCGCTTCATTGCGTTCCTCCCCTAGTGAAAGTCCCCGACCCGCCGATGATTATGCATGACGTAAATGGGAATCCCCTCACGCTGAAATTGACGGCGGCGCAGGTTAATTGGGTGCAGTCTCTCGCCGGGCGAGCAGCCATGCCTGCCCGTCGGCCTCCGATGCGGCCAGCACGTCCAAATCGGCAAAGGCGTGCTCCAATTCCCCTGCCGCCACCCGAAACGGCCCGGGATGGGCGCCGACCTCACTCAGCGCACTGATGGCCAGCAGACCGCCGGGTGCCAGCCGTTCGACGATCGCGGCGTCGAGCCTGCGGTCGCGAAACTTGTTGCAGACGATCACGTTCGCGGGCGGCCCGGGCGGAAGCCCACCGTCGAGGTCGAGCACCTCGAATCGGCACCGCCCGTCAACAGCGTTGCGCACAGCCAACTCTCGTGCGGCTGCGATCGCTACCGGTGACACGTCGACGCCCAGCACGTGCAAACCCCGGACAGCCAGCCACACCGACACCTCCCCTTGACCGCAGGCCAGGTCAAGGGCATGTCCCGCGACCGGAAACGCACTCTCGTAGGCGGCGAAAAGTCCCGGCGGACCCACCGGCCCCGGCTCACGGTCGGCATGTCTGCCGTCCCAGCGAACGCGATCCTCGTCGGCCATCTGATGACCGTATCGGGTGATTGGCGCCGAGCCGATGTGGGTACGCACCATTACGACCGATGACCCCTGCCTCGAGGACGAACGTGTCTCAATCCATTCCCCAGGCTCAGTCTCAGTGGCTGTCGAAGTCCGCATCCGCGACCCGCGGATCCGACAAGGACGAAGTCCAGTTCCACTACGACATCTCCAACGAGTTCTTCAAGCTCTGGCAAGACCCCACCCAGACGTACAGCTGCGCCTACTTCGAGCGCGACGACATGACGCTGGAAGAAGCCCAGATCGCCAAGGTCGACCTGGCACTGGGCAAGCTCGGACTCAAACCCGGGATGACGCTGCTCGACATCGGTTGCGGCTGGGGCTCGACGATCATGCGCGCCGTCGACAAGTACGACGTCAACGTCATCGGGCTGACGCTGTCGGAGAACCAGCGCCGCCACATCGAGGAGTACTGGTTCGCGAACTCGACGAGCCCGCGCCACAAGGAAGTTCGCCTGCAGCCGTGGGAGGAGTTCGACGGCAAGGTGGACCGGATCGTGTCCATCGGCGCCTTCGAACACTTCGGGTTCAACAAGTACGACGACTACTTCAAGAAAACCTTCAGCTGGCTGCCCGACGACGGCGTGATGCTGCTACACACGATCATCATTCCCGAGGACGAGGAGATCAAAGCCAAGGGTTTGCCGCTGACCATGTCGCGGGTCCGGTTCATCAAATTCATCATGGACGAGATCTATCCCGGTGGCCGTCTGCCGCTGGCGTCGATGGTCCGCAAGCACGCCGTCACCGCCGGGTACGACGTCACCCGTGAGCAGCACCTCCAGCCGCACTACGCCCGCACCCTGGACACCTGGGCCTCGAACCTGGAAGCCAACAAAGACGAGGCCGTCGCGATCACGTCCGAGGAGATCTATGAGCGGTTCCACAAGTACCTGACCGGGTGCGCTGACCTGTTCCGCAACGGATACACCGACGTCTGCCAGTTCACCTGCGAGAAGGCTGCAAAATAAAGGGGGGTTCGTCACTCATGACGCAGAGCAGGTCGGGCTCTACGCAATTGCGGCCCGCATATGAAGACGTTCAGGCCCACTACGACATCTCGAATGATTTCTTCGGGCTGTTCCAGGACCCGTCGCGCACCTACAGCTGTGCGTTCTTCGAACGCGACGACATGACGCTGGAAGAAGCCCAGCTGGCCAAGATCGACCTGGCGCTCGGCGAGTTGTATCTGCAGCCGGGGATGACGCTTCTCGACATCGGTTGCGGCTGGGGTTCGGTGATGAAGCGGGCCGTGCAGCGCCACGACGTGAACACGCTCGGCCTGACGCTGAGCCGCAACCAGCGCTCTCTGGGCCAGGAGGTCCTCGACGACATCGACTCGCAGCGATCCCGGCAGATCCTCCTGCGCGGCTGGGAGGAATTCGATCAGCCGGTGGACCGGATCGTCAGTATCGAGGCGTTCGAGGCGTTTCCGAAGGACCGCTACGCCGCGTTCTTCGAGATGTGTCACCGGGTGTTGCCCGACAACGGCCGGATGGTGTTGCAGACCATCATGGGCCATCCGCTGAAGCGCTGGCCGGAGATGGGCATCCCGATCACCATGAGCGACCTGAAGTTCATGCGGTTCATCGCCAAGGAGATCTTCCCCGGCGGGGCGGTGCCGTGCGACGACGACATCGCCGACTTCGCCGGCAGGGCAGGGTTTTCCGTCGAGAGCCTCAACTATCTGACCCCGCACTACGTCCGCACGCTCGACATCTGGTCGCAGCGGCTGGAGGCGGCCCGCGACCAGGCGATCGCCGCGACCTCGGTGGAGATCTACGACCGCTATCTGCGCTACCTGGTCGGCTGCTCGGACTTCTTCAGCCGAGGGGTGTCCGAGGTCGGCCAGTTCACGTTGGTCAAGCAGTAGTCAGGCGGCGCCGAAGACCAGGGCCGCGTTGTGCCCACCGAGGCCGAACGAGTTGGTGAGGGCGTATCGGTAGTTGCCGGGGCGCGGCCGGTCGACGACGACATCGAGGTCGATCGCCGGGTCGAGGTCTTTGACGT
Source organism: Mycobacterium sp. DL592 (assembly GCF_011694515.1). NCBI lineage: Bacteria > Bacillati > Actinomycetota > Actinomycetes > Mycobacteriales > Mycobacteriaceae > Mycobacterium > Mycobacterium sp. DL592. The sequence continues at coordinate 4,243,967 of NZ_CP050192.1, forward strand.
TGCGGGTGGCGGGCACCACGCCGTCGCGCAGCGCCTGCACGGTGAGCACCGCCTCGACCGCGCCTGCGGCACCGAGGGAGTGTCCCAGTGCGGCCTTGGGGGCGTACACCGCGGGCGTATGCCCGCGCAGTGCGCGCCGAATGGCTTGCGCCTCAGCCAGATCGCCGAACGTTGTGCCGGTGGCGTGGGCGTTGACGTGGTCGATGTCGCCCGGTTGCAGCCCGGCCAGCTGCACTGCCCTGGCGATGGCGTCGGCGGCCAGCGCTCCGGTGGGATCCGGGCGGAGGTCGTCGTATCCGTCGGAGTTGACGCCAACTCCCATGAGCCGGGCCAGAATTGGCGCCCCCCTGGCCTTGGCGTGTTGCTCGGTCTCGATCAGCATCAAGGCGCCACCTTCGGCCAGGACCATACCGTCGCGGTGGCGGTCGAAGGGTCGGCAGGCGCCCGGTGGGTCGTCGCTGTTCGTCGACAACAAGCCCAGCGCGGTGAACGCGGCCACCGGCACGGCCTCGACCCTCGTCTCCACGGCGCCGCAGATCGCGATGTCGGCCTCGCCCAGGACCAGACGCCGCCACGCTTCGGCGATCGCGCCGGCACCGGAGGCATCAGCCATCACGGGTGTGATCACACCGGCCTTGGCCTGGCGTTCCAGCCCGACCGCGGCGGCCGGGGCATTGGGCATGAACATCTGCACGGCCAGCGGGGACATGGCACGCAGGCCGCGGTCCTCCCAGTCGCCGTACTGCACCGCGATCTCCTCGGTGGTGCCCAGCGCGAGCCCGATCGACACGGTCAGCCGCGTCGTGTCCACCTCGGGTGCGCCGGCCTGGTCCCACAGCCGCCGGCCCAGCACGGTGGCCATCTTCCCCAGATAGGACAGCCGACGAAGTTCGACGCGATTGAGGTGTTCGTCGAAGTCCTCCTGCAGCGCGCCGCCGATGATCACCGGCGAGGAGTGCTCGCGGGTGAACCACGTGTCGAGCGGGCGGATGCCGCTGGCGCCCTCCAGCAGGTGCTGCCAGGTCTGCTCGGCGTCCGAGGCCAGCGCGGTGGTCGACGTCATCGCGGTCACCGCGACGTCGGTGCGCAACACACCCATTCCTTGCTCACCCCTCCAGTGGCGTCTTTGACGCGTGGGGTTCCCAATTGCCGCGGAAAGTAAGCCTGCGAGAATGTGCCTCTGGCGACGACGAAGGGACGACGGTGTTCTCCGGAATCTTGATCGACAAGGGCGAATCAGGGCAGACGGTCACCGTCGCCGACCTCGACGAGGCACAACTTCCCGACGGCGACGTGACCGTCGAGGTGGAGTTCTCCACCCTGAACTACAAGGACGGGCTGGCCATCACCGGCAAGTCACCGGTGGTGCGCAAATTCCCGATGGTGCCCGGTATCGACCTGGCCGGCGTGGTCACCGACAGCTCGCACGGCGAGTTCTCCCCCGGTGACCGGGTGGTCCTCAACGGCTGGGGTGTCGGCGAGACGCACTGGGGCGGCCTCGCGCAGAAGGCGCGGCTGTCCGGGGACTGGCTCATCGCGCTACCGTCGGCGTTCGACTCCCGCCAAGCAATGGCGATCGGCACCGCGGGCTACACCGCGGGTCTGTGTGTGGAGGCGCTGGTGAAGTTCGGCCTCACCCCGGATCGCGGTGAGATCCTGGTGACCGGCGCGACCGGCGGCGTGGGCAGCATCGCGATCGCGTTGCTCAAGCAGGCCGGGTTCAGCGTCACCGCCGCCACCGGAAAGGCCTCGGAGACAGACTATTTGGAACAGCTGGGCGCGACGACGGTGATCGACCGCGCCGAGTTGGGCGCCCCCGGCAAGCCGCTGCAAAAGGAACGCTGGGCGGGGGCGGTCGACACCGTCGGCAGCCACACCCTGGCCAACGTGTGCGCGCAGACCCGCTACGGCGGTGCGGTCGCGGCGTGCGGACTGGCTCAGGGGATGGACTTTCCGGCCTCGGTGGCGCCGTTCATCCTGCGCGGGGTGTCGCTGCTGGGTATCGACAGCGTGATGGCGCCGCGAGCGCCGCGGCTGGCGGCCTGGGACCGCTTGGCGCGTGACCTCGATCCGGCGGCGCTGGAGAAGATCGTGCGCGAGATTTCGCTGGGTGAGGCCATCGCCGCGGCAGGCGAGCTGATGGACGGCACTGTGCGCGGACGTCTGGTCGTCGACGTCAACCGCTGACATCACAGGGGTGATTTGGGCGCCGGCCTGCTATGCTCATCTCAACGCTGGCATCGCAACGCGCTGACCAGTACGTCGTGGAACACCTTCACTTCACCGGCCGCAAGGCCGAGTTCAGCTGATTGTGCCCCCGGGCACACAGTCTCGCGGCGATCGATTTTGCCTCCCGGCAATCTCGCCACCTCTTCATTGCCTGAAAGGCAGCATGACAACCGAATCAACTTTTGCCGGTCTCGGCGTGCCCGCACCCATGGTGCGCGCGCTTTCGGAGAACGGCATCGCCGAACCATTCCCCATCCAAGTTTCGACCCTGCCGGACACCCTGGCCGGGCGCGACGTGCTGGGCCGCGGCAAGACGGGCAGCGGTAAGACGCTGGCATTCGCCATCCCGCTGGTCGCCCGCCTGGCTGAGGTCACCCGACGCTCGTCGCGGCCGTCCGGCCTGGTACTGGCGCCGACTCGTGAGCTGGCCACCCAGATCACCGCGGCGCTGACCCCGCTCGCCAAGGTTTACGGCCTGCAGGTCACCACCATCTTCGGTGGCGTGCCGCAGAGCAGGCAGGTCAAGGCCCTCAAGGACGGCGCCGACATCGTCGTCGCCTGCCCCGGCCGGCTCGAGGACCTGATGCGCCAGCGGCTGATCACCCTCGACGCCGTCGAGATCACCGTGATCGACGAGGCCGACCACATGGCCGACCTCGGCTTCCTGCCCGGCGTGACACGTATCCTCGCGGCCACCCCCGGTGGCGGTCAGCGACTGCTGTTCTCGGCGACGCTGGACAACGGCGTCGACAAGCTGGTCAAGCGGTTCCTGCGCAACGAGGTCACCCACGCGGTCGACTCGGACACCTCACCGGTGGCCGCGATGACCCATCACGTGTTCCACGTCTCCGGCGTGGAAGCCAAGAAGCAACTGGTGCACACCCTGGCCTCCGGCACCGGGCGCCGAATCCTGTTCCTGCGCACCAAGCATCACGCCCGCAAGCTCGCCAAGCAGCTCAACGAGGCCGGTATTCCGTCAGTCGACCTGCACGGCAACCTTTCTCAGCCTGCACGTGACCGCAACCTGGCCGCGTTCACCGCTGGGACGGCACGGGTTCTGGTCGCCACCGACATCGCCGCCCGCGGCGTACACGTCGACGACGTCGAGCTCGTGGTGCACATCGACCCGCCGGCCGAGCACAAGGCATATCTGCACCGCTCGGGCCGGACCGCACGCGCGGGCCGCGCCGGTGACGTCGTCACCGTGGTGCTGCCCGAGCAGCGTCGTGATACCCAGGCACTGCTTCGCCGTGCCGGGATCGCGGTTGCGCCCGAACAGGTTTCGCATGACTCCGAGTCGGTCCAGGCATTGGTGGGCGAGGTTGCTCCCTACCAGGCACCGAAAGCCGTCGCCGTCGCTGCCCCGCAGCAGCGTCGCCCGGCACCGTCCACCCAGAACCGCCCGCGTACGGGTACCGGTGGTGGGCAACCCGGCCGTCGGCGCGCCCGCCGGCCTCGCTCCAGGGTTGGAGCGAACTAGATTTCACGCCGGCGATCGCCGATGTGAACACTGGGTGTCGCAAGTAGGCATCCAACTGATGAAAGAAGAAAGACAGATGGCACAGGGAACTGTGAAATGGTTCAACGGCGAAAAGGGCTTCGGCTTCATCGCTCCTGACAGTGGCGAGCAGGATCTGTTCGTGCACTACTCCGAGATCCAGGGCAGCGGCTTCAAGTCGCTCGAGGAGAATCAGCGCGTTCAGTTCGAGGTCGGCCAGGGCCCCAAGGGTCCCCAGGCGACTCGGGTGTCCGCGGTCTGATCGGACCACAGACCAACCAAGGGCTGGTACGGCTATGCCGTGCCAGCCCTTGGCATTTGGTCAGTTAGGCGGAGTGACCGCAGACTGCGCGCCACTGGCCTGCGCGGTCTGGGTGGCGCTCTGCGACTGGGCGGCGCGGACAACCCGGTCGGCGGCCTGATACTCGGGACTGTCCTGCTCTGCGATGGGGATGGACATGTCGGCGGCGCGACGCAGCACCATCATGGCCAATTGGGGTGTGGTCATATGCGGAATGACGAGCAGCCGCGCGCAGCCGAGACGACCGATCACCACCATGATCCGTTGACGGCTGTCGTTCCAGCGCATCTTGAGCAGCGCGGCAGATGACTGCGTGATCATGAGCGGTGCACCGGCTGTCGACGACCAGTTGATGTTGATGTCGACGATCTCGCCGAGTTGCGAATGCAGAGACTCGATGAGTTCAGGAAGCTCGCGGGCCATCGCACCGGTGTGCGGCCACCATGCACCGTCGATGTCGGCGCCGAGGGTTCGATTGAGGGTCAGGCGTACCGGGCTCGCGGTCCGTCGCGGCCCGCGCAGCCCGTTCACGACGAGGCCGGATCAGACGTTGGACGGTCGGAGTCGTCGCGGTCGGAGAAGACCGGATTCTTCACGGGCTCGCTGTCCTTGTCGTAGGCGCCGGCCTCGACGACCTCGACAGGCTGAGAAAAAAGGTCGGAATGTTGCATTCGCGGGCCCTTCACGAATAGGAGGGTAGATCCGCGGACGATTCACGAGAACGCATCACCGCTACTGACGGACCACCCTCGACACTACACCCGCAGGCTGAGACCTCAGCGTGCCGACGGTTCGATGATCTCCATGATCGTGGCCCCGACCGTGGCGATGGTGTTCTTGTCGCGGGTGGACAAAGTGAGGACGAAACCGCCCTGGATCAGGGCCAACACCGCGTCGGCGAGTTCATCGGCGGTGCGATCGCGGCGAATGTCACCACGCTCCTGGCCCGTGCTGAACAGGCGCGCCAACTGTCGCTTCCACAGAGCCATCTGAGCGGCCAATTGGTCCCGAAAGACGTCAGACGTCGCGGCGATCTCGGTGGAGAACTTTCCCATGAGACAGGCGTTCTGGAAGCCAGATCTAATGAAGCCGCCTGACAGATCCTTGAAGTAACCGGCCAGCTGGTCGGCAGTCGAAAGATCCTTCTTCGAGATCCACTTCGCGAATAGCTCGCCCTGGAATTGGGCGTAGCGATCCAGTACGGCTTGGGCGAATGCTTCCTTGGATCCGAAATGGTGGTAGAAGGAGCCCTTCGGAACGCCCGCCGCGGCGAGTACCGCGTCGATCGTGGTCCCGTGAAACCCGTTCTCATAGAACTGGTCCGCGCCGGCAATCAGCAGCCGCTCCTTGTGCGACAGGGTTGCTTGGTCGGCGGCCATGCCACCCAATATAGATGCTCCTGCGGTCCACTGGACCAAAACGACTAGACCGAACCGTCTAGACGAATTGGTCTAGACCGGTTAGTCTACAAATCTGACCGCCAGGAGAGGATTCGGATGACGACCAGCTACCCGCTCGGACATGCCGACAGCGAGATGACGAGTTGGCGATCGGTGTATCCGATTGCCGACCAACGTGGTTTGGCCAAAGGCGATCTGGCAGATCCCGATGCGGGAGCCAGCGTCGAGATGCCGCCGCTGATCTCTGCGTGGACCAGGAGGTCATGATGGTTGCACTGCCAGGTGTCGGCCTATCGCCCGCGCGCCTCATCGAGCGCCTGCTGGCACTGGTCCGGCCGATCGCCCACGTCAGCCGGGAGAACCGCGTGGTTCACCCGCAGTATCCGCCGAGACGGGAGAGCTTCGTCGAACAAGCGTCGATGTCGCGGGAGATGTACCGGCTGTGAGGTTGCACCACACGACCGTGACAACGTCAGAGGGCTGAAGGCTCTACGCCACGGGCCGTGGGTGCTGCCGCCCATGACAAGCTTTCTGCCTTTGCCGCCCGCAAGATGCACTCGGCTGTCTCCAGGATCGGACTGCTCTGGTCGGCGGCGGACAGGGGCATCGAGGCGGCCCGGCGCAACACCATCCGGCCCAATGTGGGTGTCGCGGAGTCCGGAATGACGAGCAGCCGGGCCTGGGCGGTACGGCCGATGACGAACACGAGCCGCTGGCGGCGGTCGTTCCATCCCAGCATCGACATCGAACCCGACGACAGCGGCTTGAGCACGGGAGCACCCGCGTTGGCGGTCCAGTTGAGCTTGATGTCGAGGATTTCACCGAGAGTGGACTTCAACGCGTCGACGAGAGACGGCAGCTCGCGTGCCAGTGAGCCCGAGTGCGGCCACCAGGCCCCGTCGATGACGCCGCCCGGGCACAGGCTCAACGAGATACGTACCGGGCTCGCGAGGCGGCGCGCAGTCCAGGAGTGCTTCAACAAAGACGCCGACGTGGATTCAATGGATCCGTCCATCTGAAATTCCTTTGGCGTTAGCAGGGCTGATCCCCGACGTATCAGCACAACACGATCGCCGCCAATGCGAGATGGACCTCTACGCAGACCCTACACCGGTACGGTCCGCCTACCTGCGCCGCTGCCGGGATACCCGCAGGGTGGCCGGGGCGTACGGTTGAGCAGACGGGTCCAACCGGGTCCCCCCATCAAGAGGGCCTGCAATGTCTGACGATTCCCATCACACTGCTGCACAACGCAAAGACTCGAGAGATCAACAACTTTCGCTGGGAGTCCTTGCGCACTCGCGCAAGGAGAACGAACACCGGCTGCCGATCCATCCGGCGCACTTCGACCGGATCGATCCGCAGTTGCGCACACGAATCTTCCTGGAACACGGCTACGGCGAGGATTTCGACACCAGCGCGGACGAGTTGGCCGGTCTCGTCGCCGGTTTCAAGTCGCGAGAACAACTGATCGCCGAGTGCGACGTGATCCTGCTGCCCAAGGTGCAGGCTGAAGATCTCGCGGAAATGAAGACCGGACAAATCGTCTGGGGCTGGCCGCACTGCGTCCAGGACACCGCGTTGACCCAAACTGCCATCGACCAGCACATGACGTTGATCGCCTTCGAGGCGATGAATCACTGGCATGACGACGGCTCCTTCGCGCTGCATGTCTTTCACAAGAACAACGAGCTCGCGGGCTACTGCTCGGTTCTGCACGCGATGCAACTGGCGGGCACGACCGGCAGCTACGGCCGGCGACTGCGGGCCACGGTGATCGGATTCGGCGCGACCGCACGCGGCGCGGTCACCGCCCTCAATGCGCACGGCGTCGACGATGTGCGGGTGCTGACCAACCGCGAGGTCGCCGCCGTCGCATCGCCGATCCATTCGACCCAGATCTTCCAGATGCGTCAGGATCCCGAAATCCTCGATCGGACGTGGGCGGACTCCCCGACCGGTCCGGTCATGATGGCGGACTTCCTCGCCGACAGCGACATCGTGGTGAACTGCGTCCTGCAGGATCCTTCAGCGCCACTGATTTTCGTCACCGACGACGAACTGGACGTCTTCACGCCCGGCACACTGATCGTGGACGTCTCCTGCGACAGCGGGATGGGTTTCAGCTGGGCACGGCCCACATCGTTCACCGACCCGGTCATCGAGGTCGCGCCCGGCGTGCACTACTACGCCGTCGACCACAGCCCGTCCTATCTGTGGAACTCCGCGACGTGGGAGATCAGCCTGGCGTTGCTGCCGCATATCGCGACGGTTCTGGGCGGCCCGGACAGCTGGAGCGGATGTTCGACCATTCCGCGGGCCATCGAAATCCGCGACGGGGTCGTCCTGAATGAGGCCATTCTGGCGTTCCAGCACCGCCAGGCCACCTACCCGCACCTGACCGCCGCCGCTCGCTAGGCCAGTTATCCGATCGACACCAGTTGGTCGATCGAATCCCTCGGCAGATCGCCGTCGACGATCGCCATGACCTCGAGCCAGGTCAGCGTGATCGCACCCTTGTGGTTGTCGAGGAACGCGGTGTCCGCCGCGTCGCGACCGGTGGCGATGCGCACCAGGGACTGCCGGGGTGCCAGCAGCGTCGGGTCGACCACCCGCCACTGCTCGTCAACGAACGCCTCGGCCACGGCATGGAAGTCCATCGGGTATAGGCCGGGGGCGTACACCGCGACGGCCCGGGCCGGAACGTTGACCGCCCGCAGCATCGCGACCACGAGGTGCGCGAAGTCGCGGCACACTCCGGCGCCGGCAAGCAGGGTGTCGACAGCTCCGTCGATCGGGTCGCTGGAGCCGGGTACATAGTTCAATCGGTTGCCCACCCATCGCGACACCTTCTCCAACAGGTCGGTCGAGTCCAGGTAGCCGCCGAATTCCGTTGCCGCAAAACCATAGAACTTGTCGGCCTCGGCGTAGCGGCTGGGCCGCAGGTACACCGACAGATCGTGCTCGGTGACCGGCGCCGGGTCAGTTCGGCCGGTGATCGTCGCCTCGTAGTGCACTTTCAGCGTGCCCACCGGGGCCTCGAGCTTGTGGATCCGGTTGCCGTGCGTGCCGCTGATCTCCAAGGCCGTGACAGGAGAACCGTTCAGCACGAACGTCAACGCCTCAGATACCGATGTGCCCGGGTGCGGGGCGACAGCGATCTGGAACTCCAACGTCGTCGGCTCGGTGATCTCGACTTCGAGATCCGATCCCACCTCTCGCCTCATACCGGACCATGATCCATGGCGGGCGGCTCAGCGTCCAACCGGGGAAGATCGCACACCACGGCGGCCGGCTGATTCTCAGCCAATGAGGGCAGCCAGCAGCTCGGGAAGTGGGGTGGTGGCGAATCCGATTGCGGCGTCGCTCATCCCGTATGGGAGCACCAGTGTGTCGGCGTGGACGATCGCTCCGCACGAGTAGACGACGTTGGGGACGTAACCGTCGGACTCATCAGCGGCCGGACTCAGGAGCGGCTCCCGCAGCCGGCCGATGACGCGGGTCGGTTCGTCGAGATCAAGCAGTAGCGCGCCGATGTGATACGTGCGCATCGGGCCGACACCATGCGTCAAAACCAGCCAGCCGTATTCGGTTTCAATGGGCGCTCCGCAGTTGCCGAGTTGCAGGATCTCCCACGGCTGCGCCGGTCGCTGGATCTCGATGGGGTTTGTCCACACGTACGGCCGGTCGGAGTAGGCGATCGCGTTGGTCTCCCGGCCGGCCCTCGACAAGGCGGCATAACGCCCGTTGACGCGGCGCGGGAAGAGTGCGAGACCTTTGTTCGCCGCGGCCGATCCGACGATCGGCCGCGAGGTGAACGATTGGAAATCGTGGGTTTCCAGCAGTTGCTGGGTGATATTGGAACCGTTGTAGGCGGTGTAGGTGGCGTAGAAGGTCACCAATCCGTCGTCGTCTACGAATCGGACGAAGCGGGCGTCTTCCATGCCGACTGCCTCCACGCTGGTCGACGGCCACAGAACACGTTCCGAGAGCGGTATCCGATTCCGGAACTCGAGGGCGTAGTAGCGGGCGGCGATCGACCTGATCTGCGAGATGGTGGCCTGGGCATGGCCGCGCGTGCGCCGGTGCGATTGCAGCCGGGCGAGTTGGTCGTCGAGGTCGGCCCGGGTGAAGCGGTCACCGAGGGCTCCGAACACATACTCGGCCGCCTCCCCCACGTCGTCGAGTCGGGCCAACTCGGCACGAAACGTTGCGGCATCGAGAAGAGCAGGCCCGGTCCAGCCAATCGTGGCCAGCGCGACCGGGCGATCGATTCGAGGGTTACCTCGCGAATCGATCACCCCGCTGCGAAAGCCGATCGAGGAGATGTGTCCTTCCCCGATGCTGCGCACGCTCATAACGAATCTCAGATCACCCGCGGGCAACCCGGACTGATCGGGGTCGGCCACGATACTGGGATTGCACAGCGCCGCCCCTTCGATCGCATACTCGCTTGTGAAGACGGCTCCCAGCAACAACATCCTTGCGTCGGAGAGGGTTTCGCCAGGGCCGAGTCGGTCCGTGAGTTCGCGTGCATGCTGACGGAAGGTGCCTGCCAGATCCCGGTGTCGCCGGTCGAATCGGGTGATGACGTCGTCCAGCTCGACCAGCACGTCCTCCTCCGCCAGAGCTAGAACTCGCTCGAGCACCAGCCCGGCACGGGAATCCTGGTGCTCGAATCCCTCCTGTCCCGGTACGAAGAGTCGGCTGATGACCCGCGCGGGGTTGGCGACGAGCCGCTGGGTGCTGCGGGTGGTGACCAACGCGGTCGTGGAAGTCATTGCTGCAGAAGCGATACGCGTCGGGCGTGCTGCAGCGTGGCAATGACGGCCAAGGTGGATTCCGCACCCTGGTTTTGGTTGACCCCGTCGGCGTGCAGCCCGTCGAAGCCGGCCCCGGTCTGGGGGTCCCACATCAGCGCATTGGCGTCGTTGGAGCCTTCGAACCAGGCCGCCGCTGCACGGAGCCCATCCGGCCAGGTTGCGCTGGCGTCGATGGCGGCTGCTCGGGCGCAGGCATCGGCGAGGGCAGCGACCTCGATCGGCTGCTGATCGAATGCGGGTTTGGGGTCGTGCGGGCCGCGACCGGCGACCGGTGTCGGTGACAGGTGACCGTCGCCGGTCTCGACGCCGAGTAGCCAGGCCAGCAGTTCGAGCCCGCGCTGCCACAGTTTGGGCGCCTCCAAGGCAACGCCTGCCGCGATCATCGCTTCGGCGAACACCGCGTTGGCGTAGGCGAGCCTCGGTTCGGGCCAGGGCCAGGCCGCGTCGCCGTTGGGCGCGGGAATCGACACGGCGTAGTCGGTGATCAGACTGAGCGCGGCACTGTGGTCGGGATACACCGAGATGACTTCGGCGGCGCCCAGTGCGGCGTAGGCCATCGCCCTGGGCCACGGCGAGCGGACCTTGGCGGCCCGTTCGAACTGGATCAAAGCCGACTTGCGGACCCAGGGGACGTCGCTGTGTGCGGCCGCGGTGCCCAAACCCCACAGGCATCGGCCCCAACAGTCTTCCAGGCTCGCCTCGTCCGCGAACTTGCCTGAGCTGTCCATCCGGTTGCGGCAGGCGCCGGTGAGAGCCTGCGCTTCGCCGAGGAATCGCAACGCCACCCCGGCGAGGCGATTGACGTCCCCGGACGGGTTGGGCTCCCGGGTGGTGACGACGAGAACCCTGGCCACGTCGTCGGTGCAGTAACCGTGGCTGGGGTCTGGCTGGTCGAGGAGGGCATGTTCGAACGTGCCGCGACCGTCTGTCATCCGGATCAGGTGGTCGAACACGGGGGCCGAAGCGTCAGCTGTCATACCGTCGCCGACCGGTTGGCGCGCAACCGATTAGCAAGCGCCAGATAGTCTGCGGCAACCATCGACCACGCCATGTTCGGCGCGATCTCGCGTGACCTCGCCGCCATCGCCCCGGCCAGACAGGGTTGGGTCAGTACGCGGCGCAGGGCCGCGGCCAACTCGGCGGGGTCATCGTGGTCGACGACGATTCCGGTACCGTCGCTGAGCAACTCGACCGCGTGCGGGAACCTGGTCGCCACCACCGGGCGGCCGTTGGCGATCGCATCGACCAACACCCCCGAGGTGACCTGGTCGGTCGAGTCGTACGGCAGCACCACCACTGCGGCGGACTGAACCAGCGCGCTCAGCGAGAGGCTCGAGCGGTAGGAGGGTTCGAAGTGCACCGAGTCCGAGACTCCGCGATCGGCCGCCCTGGCAATGAGTGACTCCCGATAGGCTTCCCCTTCGGCGGCAAGCACTTTGGGGTGGGTGCGGCCGGCGACGACGTATCGGGGCCGTCCCGGCAGGTCGCGCAGGGAGGGCATGACGTCGATGACGCGCTCGATGCCCTTGCCCGGACCCAGCAGGCCCCAGGTGAGCAGCATCGGGCGTCCGGACCGCTTCACCCGGGCGCCGGTCGCGACGGTGACACCGTGGGCGATCGTGGACACCTTGCGGGAGTCGACGTCGTAGCCGTGGCACAGGCGGTCGTTAGCCGCCGACGTCATGACGACGACGTGGTCGGCTGCGGCGGCGACGGTCTCCAGGACGAATTGCTGATGCGGCGTCGGCTCGGTGAGCACGGTGTGGAGGATGACGATCGACGGAACCCGCAGGCCGCCGATGAGCTCGATGACATCCTCGCCGTCGGCTCCGCCGTAGATGCCGTACTCGTGCTGGATGACTGCCACGTCGCAGGAGTTCAGCAGCTCCGCGCAGGCGGCGGTGGATGCGGGAGAATTGCTGACCAGTTCGCCGGCGACGGTGTCGTCATCGGCCGGTGTGCCGTCAGCGATGCGCACCACGGCCACGTCGACACCGTTGGCACGCAGCCCGTCGGCCAATGCCGCGCTGAAGAAGGCCAGGCCGCACCGTGTCGGAGGGTAGGTGCTGACGATTCCGACTCGCTTGGCTGCCCGAATGTGTTGGGGCGCAGCAGGATACGTCAAAGAAGAAAGGGTCGAAAGAAAATTCAAGGTGATCCCGCCTGGCGGTTGTCACCGGCGTGCCCGGCGTGAGCTGATGCTCGGCAAGTTCAGCAGCGGACAGCTGACTAATCCCGGGCTGGCTGGGTTACCAACTCACCCCATGTTACACCCCTGGTCACGGCTTCCGCCGGGCGCGGGCTCGACGCACAGCCTCGTCGACGACGCTGCGCGCAACCTCCGCAAGCTTGCGTTGCTCGGCTTGACTGATCGTCCGGAGCTGTTCGAGCGCGTCCTCGGTGCTGCGTCCGGTGCGTCCGCGGATGACTCCGACCGCCTGATCGATGATCGGCCGGGTGAGCAGGGTTGCTTGGAGCCGGTCGGTGAGGGCGAGCGCCTGGGCGAGGATTCGCGCGTTGTGTACAGCGACCGCTGCCGGTTTGGCAAACAGTTCACCGAGTTCGCAGGCGTGGCGGCCGAAGGCGTCCTTGTCGCGGGAGTACACGCAGATGGCGCCGAATACCTGATCGCCGACCGCCAGGGGCAGGGCCAGCACACTGTGGATGCCCGACCGTCCCGCACGGGGCCCGAACCGTGGCCACTGCTGCTCACCGCCCAGGGACCCGGAGCACACCGGGCTGCCCTGCTGTGCGGCGGTGATACCGGGCCCCTCGCCGAGGGTGACGTACTGGATGTGGTCGATCTGTTCGACAAAGGTGTCGCTGGCGGCTGACGCTTCGACCACGGGGCCGGTCTGCTCACCCCGCAGCAACACCACCCCCACACCGTCGGCATGCGGGATGGCACTCGCCGCGAACGCGGCCACTTCGGCGAGCAATTCGGGCAGCGGGCGGCTGTCGGCGACCAAGCCGGCGAGATCGGCAATACCGGCGCGCAGATTGGCGTCGTCGGAACTCGGTGATTCCTCGCCGTCTTGGCTCGCCCGGGCCATCGGATCAGCCTACGTCGACACCGTCACGGTCCCCGGCCGGGTTTTCGCGTGTAGCGTCTGGTGAACGGGACCTTGCCACCGGCCCCCTGATGAAAGGGCCCATAGTGTCTGACAAATCCCCTCGGCAGTCGATGTCGAAGAAGCCCGGTAAGTCGTTGAAAGAAAAAAGGGCTGAGAAGCGCGGCAAGAGCGACGGCACGGCGAGCGACCCGGTGCTCAACATCAAGCGCCGCTGATCCAGCGGCATTATTCACGCGAAAAATGTTGGCTTGAAATAGTTTTCGCGTTCAATCGGTCTGCACGTCAGGTCGAGCGGTTCACTTTGCCCCGGTGAGGGCGTAGAGTCGACGGTATCGGCGGTACGTCGCACACATCCAAAGTCGCTTCGTCGCTGACAATTTCGGCCGCCCGGCGGTCGGAGGCAGGAGCGTCTCGTGACGCCGACACACACCCGATCATCGCAAGGTTGGCAGCAAGCTCCTCCCCAGGAGACGCCCCGGCTGCGGCTCAAACCGAAAGCTCCCCTGACCGGTCGGGTCGACGGCGCCTGGTGGCCGCACAGCGACACTCTCGAAGACGAGGTTCCGGATCTGCTCGCGGTCCTGTCGGTCCGGCTCGGCCCGATCACCTATGTGCTCTACAAGATGACCGAGTGGGTCAAAGCCCCCGCCAAGATGCTGGTGGGCGATCGCACCGTGCGGCTCGCCGGCTACCAGCGCCAGCCCGACCACACCGTCGAGGTCCAGGGAATCGGCGGCGGCAAGGTCGTGCTGCTGGTGGTTCCCGCCGGCACCGAACCTGCCCGGGCACACGACATCATGATGGCCGCGGCCACACCGGATGACGCGTCGACGACCGAGGAGCTACTGGCACCGGCTCAGGGCTAGTCGCGCACCACGGCGTCGGCGGCGGTGCAGCGGTCGTGGTGATGCAGTTCGATGTCGACGGCAAAAGCGCGCAGCGAACTGCGGATCAGACGCGCGGAGCCGTCCGGGTGCCGGCATGATCCGCGCCCGTCGACCAGCCGCACGATTCGCCGAATCTCCTTGGCCACAGCATCATTGGCGCGCCCATACGCGAGTTCGTCGACCAGTTCCGCCAACCGTGGCAGGCCGTTGCGGCATGGCCCGCACTGGCGGGCGCTCTCGTCGGCCAGGTAGCCGACGATCTCGGCGGTGCGCGCCAGCCCGCACTCGGTGCGGCCCAGTGCGTGGATGATGCCCGCACCGGGGCTGGCCCCCAGCTCCTTCAGCCCGGCCCTGGACAACCGCGCTTCGGCAAAAGAATCTGCGAGAAGCCAACTTCCGTGATAGCCACCGACCAGGACCGCGGAGACCCCGCGTGGGTCGATGATGTCAGTGAGCGGTGTACCCGTCGGCACCTCGAGAACACCCTGATTGTCGACCGCACCGGACAGCGTCACCAGCATGGTGCCGGGTTCGTCACGGTCACCGACAGATCGGAACCATGCGGCGCCGTAGCGGGCGATCAGCGCGACGTGAGCCAGCGTTTCGACGTTGTTGACCAGGGTGGGACGCCCGCGCACGCCGGAGATGGCGGTGGGGACCACACGGTCGCGTGGCAGAGCGGGACCGCCCTCGATCCGACGGACCACAGATGATTCCTCACCGGCGACGAAGGTGTCCGGAGCCTCGATCACGGTGACCCGGTTCGGGCGTTCAGTCAGCGCCTTGGTGACCGCGGGTATCGCGTCGGCGTGCACGTAGAGGTACAGCTTGTCGGCGTCTACCGCCGCGGCGGCGGCCTCGAGGCCGTCGATCACCAGGTGCGGTGCGCGGGTCAGCAGCATCGCGTCCTTGCGGCTCAACGGTTCACCTTCGGCACCGTTACCGACGACCACCGGATTGGCCCCCGTCACCGCACCCATCTTGCGGGCGGTGGGAAAGCCTGCGCCGCCGCGTCCGGACAGTCCTGCTTCGGCGATGGCGGCGATGAGGTCGGGTCCGACCTTAGGCAAGGGACCGAAGTGGCTCTGGTGCGCGGCTATTCCGGGGCCCTGGGCACCTAGCAGTCTGGCGTCACGCATTGGCGTACTCGGTGAAGTTGGAGCGCAGGCGCCACACGACGCTGGCGACCACGATCAGAGCGCAGCAGCCCGCGAAGGCCAGGAACCAAATGCGGTCGGTGTCGGTGCCATTGCCGAGGGCATGGGCCATCGCGATCGGCCACAGGAGGTACGTGACCCAGTGAATGACCCGGAATACTTTGAGCCCCAGACGTTGTCGTAGCAGGCTCGTGATGATGACGATGAGGAGCACGTCGAAGGCGACGGTGCCCAGCCCCTGCCACAGCGGCCGGTAGGCACCCAGGAACGGCACGACGAAGTCGATGAGTCGAAGTTTGGCGTAGGGGTCCATGAACAGCAGGCCCATGTGCAGCAGCACGAGAAGTGTTGCGGCCAAGGCGACGAAGCGGTGCACGTCAGCGACGGCGAAGCGCGGCAGCACCACCAGCGGGCGCCCCGAGCGGGTGACGATGCCGAGTGCCACCGAGACCGTCATGAATGCGAGGGCGACGATGCCGTTGCCGCGCCCCAGCGCCCACAGGGCCTCACTGGTCATGACCCGCGCGAGAACGTGACGTGGGGCGAGAAGCTGTTGCCGCCGCCCGACACGCTGCCTCCGCCGGCCGGGACGTGGCTCTTGCGAATGGGGAACGCGGACTGCCCCGAGGAGGACGAGGACGACGGAGCCTGCTGCTGGACGGGCTCCTGCTGCTGGACGGGCGCCTGCGTGTACTTCGGGGTGTAGGTCTCGGCAGGGGCCGTGTATTGCGGGGTGTAGGTCTCGGCAGGGGCCGGCGCGACGGGTGCCGGCGCGGCCGGTGCCACCGGGTCGACGGGCGGCGGCGGCGGGGCGTCAGCCGGGGGTGCCGGCGGTGCCACGTCCACCGGCGGAGCGGGTGCCAGGACCTCAGGTGCCGGGGCTTCCGCGGCCGGCGGCGGCTTGTAGGTGTCGGCGTAGGCCAGGGCGGAGGCGCCCGCCACTCCGGCGACGCCGATTCCGGCCAGCGTCCACGAGGCGACGGCGGCCCGGCGGAATCCGGAACGAGGTGAGTTCATGTCCACGAGAGTGTCAGCCGATTTTTAGGACGCTCAAAGAACTCGCTATGTGCTCGCTAGGTGGTGACCAAAGGCACCAATGGAAGCTCTGACCGAGGCTTTCAGGTCGATTCGTGCCATTGTGGAAACTGTGAGCAATTGGGACGACACCAGCATCGAGTCCGGCGAGTACAGCGTCGATGACGACAACCAGCTGCAGCCGGAGGACACCCTGGTCGACCGCGGCGTCGACGACATCCTTGACGAGGGAATCTCCCCGCCGGAGCGGCCCTATGCCAAGGCGGTGCTCGACCATCCCGGCAGGGAGACCCTCGATGAGCTGCTGGCCGAGGAAGAGCCCGATCCGCTGTCGCGACTGAACAACGTGCTCGACGAGTTCGAGCAGGACCGCTCCGACGACTCCGAGCGCGTATCCGAGTTCCCGCAGGACGACGAGGTGGGCCGCGCCCGTTCGGGCCGGCTGGTGGCCTCGAACCTCGGATCCGGTGAGGACGATGACGCCGAGTTGTTCGCCGCCGACGTCGGGATCGACGGTGGCGCGGCCTCGGCCGAAGAGGCCGCCATGCACATCATCAGCGACGAGGACTAGTACCGAGTCGTTCGGCCGTGCAGCCAATAGCGCGGTACGGTCGATGAGGCTGACGCAGCAGCCTCGCGGCAACGTCACGGTGGCGATCTGGACGCCCCACCGCACCGGAGTACCGGTCCGGCGTTGACCGACCCGTAGTTGTGGCGCCCCTTCGGCGCATGGCACTCGCAGTGCAGTATCGCTGCGGCCACGACCTAGCGGGCCGCGTCCTCGCGCGGCGGGCACAGGACATTCATGAGCCAGTTCACCGAGACGATGTTCGGAAATGCTCAGTGGAGCGTGAACGGCATGATCACCGGGGAACCCGACAATGCGGTCCGGCACAGCTGGGCCGACGTGCATCAGCGCGCCGGGCACATCGCCGGCGGTCTGTCGCGGGCCTGGGTGGGCCACGGCGACGCCGTGGCCGTACTCGCCGGGGCCCCGGTCGATATCGCACCGACCGCACAGGCGATCTGGATGCGCGGGGCTTCGGTCACGATGCTGCACCAGCCCACACCCCGAACCGACCTCAAGCGTTGGGCCGATGAGACCGCCGCGGTGATCTCGGTGATCGACGCGAAGGCCGTGGTCGTCTCCGACCCGTTCCTGCCGGCTGCGCCGCTGCTCGCCGAGCTGGGCATGCCGGTGCTGATCGTCGATGAACTCGCGCAGGCACGCCCCGTGCGGCCCGTGCCGACCGCCGAGACCGATCTGGCCCTGCTGCAACTGACTTCGGGGTCGACAGGTTCACCCAAGGCCGTCCACATCACTCATGCGAACGTCGTTGCCAACGCCGAGGCGATGTTCGTCGGCGCGGAGTTCGACCCGGCTTCCGACGTGATCGTTAGCTGGCTGCCGTGCTTCCACGACATGGGCATGACCGGCTTTCTGACCGTGCCGATGTACTTCGGCGCCGAGCTGGTCAAGCTCACGCCGATGGACTTCCTGCGCGATAACTTGTTGTGGGTCAAGCTGATCGACAAATACAAGGGCACGATGACCGCCGCGCCGAACTTTGCCTACAACCTGTTGGCGAAGCGACTGCGGCACTCGGCGACGCCGGGTCAGTTCGACCTGTCGTCGCTGCGGTGGGCGCTGTCGGGAGCCGAGCAGGTCGACCCTGCCGATGTCGAGGAGCTGTGCGAGGCCGGTGCACCCTACGGATTGCGGCCCGAGGCGATCGTGCCCGCCTACGGGATGGCCGAGACGACGGTGGCGGTGTCCTTTTCGCCCTGCGGTGCCGGTATGACCGTCGACGAGGTCGACGCCGACCTGCTGGCGGTGCTGCAGCGCGCCGTGCCCGCGGCCCGGCAGAACGTCCGGCGCCTGGTCACCCTGGGCCGCCCGCTGGACGGGCTCGACGTCCGCATCGTCGACCAGGACGGCGCACTGGTGCCGACCCGCGGTGTCGGCGTCATCCACGTCCGCGGCGAACCCGTCACGCCCGGCTACACCACTATCGCCGGATTCGTCTCGGCGCAGGACGACGAGGGCTGGTACGACACCGGCGACCTGGGCTACCTCACCGAGAACGCCGAGATCGTCGTCTGCGGCCGGCTCAAGGACGTCATCATCATGGCCGGGCGCAACATCTATCCCACCGACATCGAGCGGGCGGCCTCCCGCGTCGACGGCGTCCGCCCCGGCTGCACGGTGGCGGTGCGACTGGATGCCGGACAGTCCCGCGAGTCGTTCGCGGTGGCCGTGGAGTCCACATCGTGCGACGACCGCGACGAGGTCCGCAGGATCGAACGTCAGGTGATCCACGAGGTCGTCATCGAGGTCGAGGCCCGGCCCCGGCGGGTGGTGGTGCTTGCTCCCGGAACCATCCCCAAGACCCCGTCGGGCAAGTTGCGGCGCGCTCACGCCATGGCTTTGGTCGTCTGAAGTGGACGCGTAGATTGGCCCCCGGGGCGAAGGAGGGGGCGATGGCCGACTACGACGTCCAGCCCGGCCGCAAGCTGCCGCCGGAGCCCGAGCTGTCACCGGCCCAGATGCAAGCCGACGAGTTCGACCTCAACGCCGGGCTCAGCGGTGTCGCGAAGATCGTCGCGGGCGCCTGCTCCGTCGATGAAATGCTCAGCCAGGTAGCACAATTCGCCGTGCAAGCCATCCCGGGAGCCGACGGCGCGGGGGTTACCCTGGTCCGTTCCGACGACACCTCGACCGGCGATGAGCAGCCCCACATCCAGGCCTGGTCGGCAACCGCCGACTTCGTCCGCATGATCGACACCGTGCAATACGAGGAACTCTCCGAAGGTCCGTGCATCACCTGCATTCAGTCCCGGCGGCCCGCCGTGAGCGGCTCGCTGGGCAGCGACCGCCGGTGGCCGCACTTCGGCGGCCGGGTGGCCCGCATGGGGGTGCACTCGGTGCTGGCGCTGCCGCTGACCATCGGTGAGCAGGTGATCGGTTCGATCAACTCCTACGCCCACGGCCGGGACGCGTTCGCCGACCACGCGGTGGCACTCGGGATCCAGTTCTCCGGGCCCGCGGCGGTGGCGGTGTACAACGCGCAGTTACTGGCCAGCACCCGCCAACGCACCACGCAACTGCAGGCGGCGCTGGGCAGCCGGGCGGTGATCGACCAGGCGATCGGCATCCTCCGCAGCCGATCTGGCGGTACTTCGCAGGAGGCGTTCGACCGCCTCACCCGCATCAGCCAAACCGAGCACGTCAAACTGGCTGAAGTCGCCCAGCAGATCGTCGACGAGGCTGTCCGCCGGGCCCGGGCCCGTCAGCACTAACCGGCGCTCACTGGTTGCGGGCCAGCTCCGAGAGAGCCCGCACAATCTCGGGACGCGTGTGGCGTTCCTGCATAAGCCGCCGCGCGATATCGGTGAGGTGCTCCCCGCGGGCGCGGCTGTAGGCGCGCAGCAGCTGGAAGGACTTGTCCACCGATACTCCGAGCATCTCGCTCAGAAATCCCTTGGCCTGTTCGACGACCATTCGTGAGGTCAGCGCCGAGCGCAGCGGTGCCACCACGGTGGCCGTCGTCGGCGGGTGTTCCTGCAGGACCGCCACACAGGCGATGTGGGCCAGGGTCTGACCGACCAATTGGTCCGCTTCGGTGAGCGCGCCGGGGCTGGTGTCGAACAAGCCGAGCGCGCCCAGGACGGAACCGGCTGCCCGCATCGGCACCGCGTGCACTGCCGCGAAACCGGCGTCCACCGCGGCGGGGACGAATCGCGGCCACCGCTCTGCCTCACCGCGCAGGTCCGGGACCAGAACCGGCTCCCCGGTGCGGTAGCACTCGATGCAGGGGCCCTGCTCGGCCTGCAGCTGAAACAGCTCCAGCTCGCGGGTCTGCTCGGAGGTGGCGGCCAGCAGATGAAGTCGCTGCAGCGGATCGGCGAGCAGGAACCCGGCCGAGGCCACGTCGAGCAGTTCGGCACAGCGTTCGGTGAGTTCGGTGAGCAGGTCGACGACGTCGAAGTCGTCGAGCAGACGGTCGACCAGCGATACCACCGCGCTGAGCACTCGGGTTTCTCGAAGGTTGTCGTCGTTCACCATGGCTTCCCTCCCTGCCTTGGTGTGGATGAGATTTCGTTGTCGCGCATCAGTCGGCGTCCAATCGCAGGCGCCGGTCCAGGATGTCGCGGGCGACGTCGGTGGCGCTTCGGCCGGTGGCGTAGGCGTGCGCACGGATGCGCACCAGGGCCTCGGCCGGGTCAATGTCGAGCTGCGCCACCAGCATGCCGGTGGCCTGGCTGACCTCGACACGGCTGAGCGCATTGAGCTCCGCCCATGCGCTGCTGGCGGGGTCCTCGATGGCCGCCTGCAGATCGCCGGCCAGCAGATCCAGCACCGGTATGCACGCCAGCTCGGCGGCGATCGCCATCCCGGCGATCTGCTCACCCGGCAGCGAGCCCGGCTCTGCCCGGAACAGGTCGAGGGCCCCGACGTACTCCCCCGCGGCCAGCACGGGCATGGCGAACACACCCCGGATGTGGTGCTCCAGCATCGCCCGGCCGTAGCTGGGCCAGCGCGCTTCACCCGGGTAACCGAGATCGACGACGAGCACCGGGGCCCGGCCGGCCACTGCGTCCAGACAGGGCCCTTCGCCGTAGATGAACTGCAGTTCGTCATACAGCTTCGCCTGTGGCCCGCTGGCACCCAGAGTGGCGGTGTTCGTGCCGTCGAAGACGAGGGAGATCGCCGCGGCGTCGACGTCGAGCAACGTCACGCACGCCTGACACAGACGGTCGGCGGCCTGTGCTCCGCGCCGCCCCTCTACGGCCGCGACAAGCCCATCCTGGATCGTCAAACGAGCCGGACCAGGCTTGACGCCGGCACAGTGTGGGAACTACGCGCCGCCATCAGTCCAGCCTGCCCCAGTTCGGTCGCGATTGCTCGGCTTTGCCCAAGCCTGCGCCTGCACCCGTCGCCCGCCGCGGGTAGGCTTGCCGTGCTGGCACCACAGCCGGCCCGAAACGGCGTCGCCCTTGCGCGGTGCCGCGAGCATCCGCTCACCGTCGGGCGCGTCCTCCAATATCGTTGTCGCTCAACCCCGCAACGGCCATCATCTCGAGGACTCACCATCGCGATCACCGATGTCGCCGGGTATGCACATCTCAGTCGACAGGACACCGACGCTCTAGCCGCCGCACTCGATTCGATTCGAGCCGAGGTCGAGAGCTCCCGCGGTGCCCGCGACGCCGCCTATATCCGCAGAACCATTCTGTTCCAGCGGGCCCTGGACGTCGGGGCCCGGTTGCTGATCTTCGGCAGCCGCTCGCGGACGGGCTGGCTGCTGGGAACCGTCTCACTCGCGGTGGCCAAGAGCATCGAGAACATGGAGATCGGCCACAATGTCGGTCACGGGCAATGGGATTGGATGAACGACCCGGAAATCCACTCCACGGCCTGGGAGTGGGATATGGCGGGGCTGTCATCCCAGTGGCGCTACTCACACAACTACCGCCACCACGTGTTCACCAACGTCGTCGACGTCGACGACGACCTCGGCTTCGGCATCATGCGCGTTAGCCGCGACGTCGCCTGGCAGCCACGCAATCTTGCCCAGCCGTTCCGCAACGTGTTGCTGGCCGTCATCTTCGAGTGGGGTATCGCCCTGCACGGACTGCACGCCGCGCACGAGCGGGCGGACTCCGATGACCAGCGGGCCGCGCAGAGCCAAGCCTTCAAGCGCAAGATCGGCCGTCAGGTCCTCAAGGACTACGTTGCGATCCCGGCGCTCAACGGAACTCGGTGGCGGCGGGCCTTGACCGCCAATGCGGCGGCGAACCTGCTGCGCAACCTCTGGGCCTACGCGGTGATCTTCTGCGGCCACTTTCCCGACGGCGCCGAGAAATTCACCGCCGCTGCCCTCGAGCAGGAGAGCAAGGGCGAGTGGTATGTGCGCCAGATGCTCGGCAGCGCCAACTTCAAGGCCGGACGGGTGCTGGCATTCCTCAGCGGCAACCTCTGCTACCAGATCGAACATCACCTGTTCCCCGATCTGCCCAGCAACCGCTACGCCGCGATCGCACGGCAGGTGCAGGCGCTGTGCGCCGACTACGGGCTGCCGTACACCACGGGATCGCTGCCGCGGCAGTTCTTCCTGGCCCAGCGGACCATCCTGAAGCTGGCGTTGCCGGACCGCTTCCTGGGAGCCGATCAGGAACTGCAGGTCAGCGCACTGCAGCGTTGATCTGCGGCGCGTCGATCATGCCCATCTCCACACCCCACATGGTGGCGATGGTGCGATACTCGCCGGTCTCGATCAGATGCGCCAGGGCCAGCTTCAGCGACTGCGCCAGCCCGGAGTTCTTGGCCACCGGCCAGCCGTAGGGGGCGGAGTCGAACACCTCACCGGCGGCTTCGAGTTGGCCGCCGCTGGTCTTGATGGCGAACCCGGTGACCGGCGAGTCGGCCGACATCGCATCGACCTCGCCGGCCATCAGGGCGGTATTGAGGTCGTCCTGACGGGTGTAGACGACCTTGGCGATCGGCGGCTTGCCTGCCGCCACACAGGCCGCGCTCTTGGCCGGGATCTCGGTGGTCTCCTGGATGGCGGCGTAGGCCACACCGACTTTCAGCCCGCACGCGTCGTCGGGGTTCACCGGGGCGCCGGGGCGCTGTGCCCACAGCGTGCCGGCCTGGAAGTAGGTGACGAAGTCGGCGGCGGCTTGGCGTTCCTTGGTATCGGTGAACGACGACATTCCCAGGTTGAAGTCACCGGCCCGCACCGAGGGGATGATCGCCTCGAACGCGGTCTCCTTGTATTCCGGTGTGAGACCGAGGGTTCGGGCCATCGCGTTCATCAGGTCGATGTCGAAGCCGACGAGCTTGCCGTAGGCATCGATGAACTCGTTGGGGGCATACGGGGTGTTGACGCCGACCACCAGCCGCCCGGTCTTGCGGATGGCCTCGGGGACGGTGGCCGCGATCTCGGGGACAGCGCCGGCAGGTGCGGGCGGAGCCTGCGAGGACGACAGCGCACCGGCCAGGCTGGTGGGTGCGGTGGAGCCGCGGCCGTCGCCATCGCGCCACTGCCAGGCACCGATGCCGAGCGTCGCGACGAGCAGCACCGAGCCGGCGACGGCCAGCAGGACTTTCCCGGGAACCCGAATTCGCTTGGCGGGCAGGGAGTGCCGGCCCGACGTGCTCGTCTTGCGGACCGGCGTGTCGAGGGCTTTGCGGGCGGCGGCGGCCAGCTCACCAGCGCTCTGGTAGCGCTGTTCGAGCTTCTTGGCCATGCCCTTGGCGATGACCTCGTCGAAGGCGGCCAGCCGCGGGTCTTTGTCGGACGGTTTGGGCGCGGGTTTGCGGATGTGCCCGGCGATCTGCTGTTCCATGCTGTCCGACGGATAAGGCCGCGACCCGGTAAGACATTCGTAGAGCACGCATGCCAGTGCGTAGATGTCGGCGCGCGGGTCGGCCTGGCCGCCGTCGAAGCGTTCGGGGGCCATATAGGCCAGGGTTCCCAGCGTGCTGCCCGCGGTGGTCAGTCCGTTCTCGCCCGCGGTGCGGGCCAGGCCGAAGTCGATGAGATAGGCGAACTGGCGGTCGGTGATCAGGATGTTGGAAGGTTTGATGTCACGGTGGATCAGGCCGGTGGCATGCGCGGCGTCCAGGGCGGCCGCGACCTGCTCGACGACGTGGACGGCGTAGGCCGGGTCGAGGACCTTCGTATCGGTGAGGGTGGCACCCAGCGGGCGGCCCTCGATGAGGCGCATGTCGAGATAGAGGCGGCCGTCGATTTCGCCGTAGCCGTGGATGGGCACCACGTGGGGTTCGTTGAGGGCGGCAGCGGCCTGGGCTTCGCGGCGGAAGCGTTGCTGGAAGGTGGTGTCCTCGGCGAGATGGTGCGGGAGGACCTTGAGTGCCACGATCCGGTCGGTTTTGGTGTCGAAAGCGCGGTAGACCTCGCCCATGCCGCCCCGACCTATCAGCTCACGCAGCTGATAGTGCCCGAATGGCGTGGCATCCACCATGTACTCCTCGCCAACCCTGTGACCGTCGATTGAAGTTACCGCACGTTTGCCAGGGACGCCCTAGGGTCCGCTGAGGTGCTGTGGGCATGGCTTCTCGCCACCCGAGGCCGCGAGTGTGCGTTCTCGTACGCCTTGCGCGGCGTGTTGCGTATGCCGTTGCACACTCGGCGGTCGGGAGGCATCCCAATTAAGTGAATCAATATTCTTCATTCCCTTGACGGCGCAGCCGGGCGGGTCCTACGGTGACGCAAGGCGCACCAAAGGGATCATCAGCACGTCCGTTTCCTCGACGCGCGGACTGATCGTCAACAACCCTCAGGGACAACAGCTTTGGTAACGCGCTCGTCATCACATAGCCGCCGCGATGGCTAGTCAGCAACCAGCTGTCCGAGAGGGCGCCGAGGCCATCGAGAACTGGGTCGGCGGCTATGTCACTCGCCACCCGCTGGCGTCCCTGACGACCGTCGGCCAGCAGTTCGTTCTGGGTGTGCGCACCGTCCAATACTTGATCATCGACCTGGCCACCGGCCGCTTCCCCTGGCGGGAATTCGTCCGCCAGGGCGCCTTCATGGCCGGCACCGCCGTGGTACCCACCGTTCTGGTCGCATTGCCAGTCGGGGTCACCCTGTCGATCCAGTTTGCCTTGCTCGCCGGACAAGTCGGGGCCACCTCGCTGGCCGGCGCCGCCAGCGGTCTGGCCGTCATCCGGCAGGCCGCCTCGCTGGTCGCCGCGATCCTGATGGCCGCGGCCGTCGGCTCGGCGATCACCGCCGATCTGGGCTCGCGCACGATGCGCGAAGAGATCGACGCCATGGAGGTCATGGGTGTCTCGGTGATCCGCCGCCTGGTGGTGCCCCGCTTCGCCGCCGCGATCATGATCGGCGTCGCGCTAACGGGTGTGGTGTGCTTCGTCGGGTTCCTGGCCAGCTACCTGTTCAACGTGTACTTCCAGAACGGCGCACCCGGCAGCTTCGTGGCCACCTTCGCGTCGTTCACCACCCCCGGTGACATGATCCTGGCCCTGCTCAAGGCGGTCGTGTTCGGGGCGATTGTGGCGGTGGTGTCCAGCCAGAAAGGTCTTGCCACCCAGGGCGGCCCGACCGGGGTGGCCAACTCGGTTAATGCTGCCGTCGTGGAGTCGATCCTCATCCTGATGATCGTCAACGTCGTCATCAGCCAGCTCTACAACATGCTGTTCCCGAGGATGGGGTTGTAGGTGTCTGTGGCGACCTTCTCCCCGTTCGGCGCCCGGCTCGGCACCCTCGCCAAGGCGGCCTCCGCGCCGATCCTGCGGCTCGGGCACATTCTGGTGTTCTTCGTCCGCGCGGTCGCTGCGGTGCCGATCGTGCTGCGGCACTACCGCGCCGAGTTCGGGCGGCTGCTCTCCGATATCGCCTGGGGCAACGGCTCGCTGGTCGTCGGCGGCGGCACGGCCGGGGTGGCGGTGGTCCTGGGTATGACGGTCGGCGCGATCGTCGGTATCGAGGGCTACAACTTCCTGAACCTGCTCGGGCTGGGGCCGGCTACTGGCATCATCTCGTCACTGGTGAACACCCGCGAACTCGCGCCGATCGCCGCGGCGCTGGCCTTCGCCACCCAGGGCGGCTGCCGGTTCACCGCGCAGCTGGGGTCAATGCGGATCGCCGAGGAGATCGACGCCCTGGACTCGCTGGCGATCCGGCCGATCCCCTATCTGGTGACCACCCGGCTGATGGCCTCGGTGGTGGCCGTAATCCCCTTGTACGTTTTGTGTTTGGCGGTGAGCTACCTGACCACCCAGGTCGTCGTCGAGCTCATCAGCGGCGGCGCATCCGGGGCCTACCTGCACTACTTCACGCTGATGCTGTCGGGCACCGACGTGCTGTACTCGCTGCTGAAGGCGGTCGTATTCGTCTGGATCGCCTCGACCATCCAGTGCTACTACGGTTTCTACGCCAGCGGCGGCCCGGAAGGTGTCGGTATCGCCGCCGGGCATGCGATGCGGGCGGCCATCACCGTGGTGATCATCGTCAACATGCTGATGACGATGGCGTTGTGGAGCGTGGACGCCGGCGCGAGGTTCGGCGGGTAGATGGGCAACTCCTACGAACTCGACGGGCGCGGGCCCTCGGATCGTCAGCTGCTGGCCTGCGGGCTTGCCGTGCTGCTCGCCGCGGCCCTGATCACCACGCTGTTGGTGGTGAAGTCGACCGGCCGGCTCAACAACTATGTGCGGGTGGTGGCCGACCTGCTCAACGTCGGCGACGGGCTGCCGCAGAAGTCCGACGTGAAGTACCACGGGGTGCTCGTCGGCTCGGTCGACAACGTGACCCCGGCCGCCAACGGGAGCCCCAACTACGTCCGCATCGACCTCAAACCCGAGTATGCCCAATCGATTCCGGCCTCGGTCACCGCACGGGTGGTGCCCAGCAACGTGTTCGCGGTGTCCTCGGTGCAGCTCGTCGCCGACGGCGCCGGGCCGCCCATCGCCCCGGGTGCGCACATCCCCGAGGACACCGCCCTGCCGACGGTGCTGTTCCAGACCACCATCAGCAAGCTGCGCGACGTGCTGGCAGCCGCCGGCCGCGGTCGCGACGACACCAGCGTCGGCATCCTGGCCGCGGTCAACGCCGCCACCGAGAACCGGCGGGGCAAGCTGCTCACCGGCGGCGCGCAGCTCAGCCGGCTGCTCGACGAACTCAACTCCGTCATCAGCACCGAGCCGGGCCCGTCGACGGTGTCGGCGTTGATCGACGCCACCCACGGGCTGGCCGCCACCGCACCCGACCTGCTGGACGCGCTGCACCAGGCCGTCGCGCCGATGCAGGTGCTGGCCGAGAAGCGTTCGGCGCTAGCCACTTTGATCGCCGGCGGCGCCAACACCGTCGGCACCACCCGCACCGCTGTCGACAACCACATCGACCAGCTGACCGGAATCACCACCCACCTGACCCCGGTGCTGGGCAGCCTGGCGATGAACGCCGGCAAGTTCGTCCCGGCGTTCACCAAATTGAACGACCTGTCCCACAAGTTCTTCGACGAGGTGTGGATCCCCGAGATCGAGGCCGGCAACATGCGGATCAACCTGTCGCTGACGCCGAGCTCCACCTACACCCGCGCCGACTGCCCGCGCTACGGCCAGCTGTGGGGGCCCAGCTGCTTCACCGCCCCGCAGATCGTCGTGCGGCCCGATCTGCCGGAGATCCTGATGCCGCAGAATTACCAGCCGCCCAAGGATCTGGCTCCGCCGCCGGGGACCGTCATCGGCGCCGACGGCAATCTGGTGGCCACCGGCCCGCCGCTGCTCAATCCCCACCCGAACCTCACCGACCCCAATCCACCTGTCCCGCCGTGGCTTTCACCCGCGCTGCGGGTGCCGGGCACCGCCGACCCGGACAACACCCCGGCGCCGCCCGCTCCCCCGGCGCCGCTGCCTGCCGAGGCCGACCCGGGAGGCCCCCGATGAAGATCCGCGGCCCGCTGATCGGGCTGTCACTGTTCATGGTGGTCGCGGTGGCGGTGACCTGGCTGGTGTATGCGACGCTGCGCCGCGACGTCGCCGGGCCGACCACCCCGTATGCGGCGATGTTCACCGACGTCTACGGGCTGCGTGAGGGCGACGACGTCCGGATGGCCGGCGTGCGAGTGGGCCGGGTCGAAAAGATCGAACTGCAAGGCAAGTTGGCGAAGGTGTCGTTCGTCGTGCAGAACGACCAGCGGCTGTTCGGCAACACGGTGGCGTCGGTGACCTACCAGAACATCGTCGGCCAGCGCTATGTCGGGTTGTCGCTGGGCAAGACCGGCGACACCGGGCCGCTGCCGGCCAACAGCACCATCCCCGTCGAGCGCACCGACCCGTCCTTCGACGTCACCACCCTGCTCAACGGTTACGAACCGCTCTTCAGCGTCCTCAACCCGCAGGACGCCGACAATCTGACCAAAGGGGTGATCGCCTCGCTGCAGGGAGATGACGCTTCGATCATGCAGCTGGTGTCGCAAACCTCCACTCTCACTGACACATTCGCTGGCCGCGACCAGGTGCTCGGTGACGTGATCACCCAGCTGAACACGGTGATGGGCAATCTGTCCGCCCAGAACGGACACCTGGATCAGGTGCTGGCACAGACCAGCCACGCGGTGTCGGACTTCGATGCCCGCCGCCCGGAGCTGGTGGCCTCCACAGGGTCGCTGACACGGGTGATGCAGCAGCTGGCCAGCGTCACCGACACCGCATCCCCGACGCTGAACCAGATGCTCACCCGCCAGCCCGGTTTCACCGGCCACCTGCTCGACATCGAGCCGCAGCTGGCGTTCACCGCCAACAATCTGCCGCTGATGTTGAAGGGGCTGGCCCGCATCACCAGCGAGGGCGCCTACGCCAACGCCTACGCCTGCGACCTGAACGCCACCGGCTTCTTCCCCGGCCTCAACGACGTGGTGCCGATCATCGTCGACGCGGCCACACCCGGGAACAAGGCCTGGTACTCCCCGCGATGCAGGAATGCCGGCAATGGCTGAGGGCTCGCTGCTGGCCCGGCTCCGCAGCCGGCGGTTGGAAAGCTACAACGCGACGTGGCTCGGCCTGATCGCCGTGGCCGTCGTCAGCGTGGTCGTCGGCGCGATGCTGCTGGCCAACGCCACCAACGTCGGGCACCGGCACTACACCGCGAAGTTCCTGCAGGCCGCGGCGCTGCAGACCGGCAATCCGATCACGATCGGGGGCATTCAGGTCGGCAAGGTCACCAGCATGAAGCTGGCCGGTGACCACGTGGAGGCCGGTCTGGAGGTCCGCGACGACGTGGTGCTGGGTGCGGAGTCGAAGGCGGTCATCAAGGTGGCCACCATTCTGGGTTCGCGCTATCTGGCGCTGGTGCCCGAGGACGGCGGCACGTTGCCGAACAACACCTTTGACCTGGCGCACACCGAGGTGCCCTACGACCTGCAGGCCGCGCTGGCCGACGTGTCGACGACCTACCAGCAGGTCGACACCGACGCGTTCGCGCAGTCGCTGGGGATTCTCGGCAAGCAGATGCAGGGGCTGCCCGCGGTGGTGCCGCAGGCCATGCAGAACATCCACATCCTGTCCACGGTGATCGCCGACCGCCGCGACCAACTGGGGCAGCTGCTGAAAAGCACGGAGCTGGTGAGCACCACGCTGGAGCGTCAGCACGCCAACATCGCGGCGATGATCAACCAGGGCCAGGATCTGATCGGCCAGTTCGTCGCCCGCAGCGCGTCGTTTCACGCCATGCTCGCCGCGTTGACCGACCTGGTGAACACCATGAGCACCACGGTGGTCGACAACCGGGCCGAATTCGACCGGACCGTCGCCAACCTCAGTCAGCTGACCACCCTGCTGGCCCAGCACGACGACCTGCTGCGTAGCATCCTGCAGTCGGGCCCGGTTGCGTTGCGCGGCTTCGCCAATGCCACCGGAACCGGTAACGCGATGGACTTCAACACACCCGCCGGCCTGGCCGTCGACTCGTGGATGTGCGCCATCAGCGGACGGGCCAAGCAGTTCGGGATGATCCAGTACTTCAAGGACTGCCAATGACACGGGCGCGGGTCAAGCTGGTCGCCATCACCGCGGCGGCCGTGGTGCTGGTGGCCTCGGCGGCCACCGCGGCGTGGGTGTACTTCCGGTCGGCCTCCGACCACATCACGGTGACCGCCCAATTCGACAGTGCGGCAGGGCTGTACGTGAACAACACGGTTGCGGTGCTGGGGATGCCGGTAGGCAAGGTCACCGCTATCACACCGAAGAGCGGCTACGTCGAAGTCGAGTTCACCGTCGACCGGGATGTGAAGATTCCGGCCGACGCCCAGGCCGTCACGGTGTCGACGTCGATCCTGACCGACCGGCAGATCGAGCTGACGCCGCCGTATCGCGACGGCCCGACGCTGGCCGACCACGACACCATCGGGCTGCCCCGGACCAAGACGCCGGTCGAGTTCGCCCGGGTGCTCGGCGTGCTCGACAAGATCTCCAGCTCGCTCAAGGGTGACGGCACCGGCAACGGCCCCGTCGCCGACGTGCTGAACTCCGGGGCGGCGATCGCCGACGGCAACGGCGAGAAGATCAAGTCGGCGCTCGATCAGCTGTCGAATGCGTTGCGGCTCAGCGCCGACGGCGGCACCCAGACCCGCGACCAGCTGACCACCATCGTGCGCAATCTGAGCTCGCTGATGCAGGCCGCCGCCGACAACGACGCGACGCTGCGCGACTTCGGCTCCACCGTGCGCCAACTCAGCCAGATCGTCAACGACGAGGACTTCGGCAGCGGCAGCACCGGCAAGAAGATGAACACCCTGCTGGCGCAGGTCGGAGACTTCCTGGAGAAGAACCGCGATCACATCAAGGCGATCGTCGCCAACGGCCACACGTCGGCGGGCACGCTCGTCGACCGCCAGCGTGACCTGGCCGAGTTCCTCGACGTCGCGCCGCTGACCCTGGACAACATGTACAACATCGTCGACCAGAACAACGGCGCCGCCCGCGCCCGGGTGCTCACCGACCGGGTGCTGTTCGACAGCCAGAGCGTCAAGGAAGTCTGCAACCTGATGGGGCTGCGGCAGTTGGGTTGCAGCACCGGCACCCTGCAGGACTTCGGGCCGGACTTCGGTCTGACCTACGTGCTGGACGGTATGGCAGCGATGGGGCAGAAATGAGGCGCGCCGCAGCGGTTCTCCTGGTCGCGGTGACGGTGACGGGGTGCTCGTCGGGCGGGCTGTCCAGCCTGCCGCTGCCGGCGCCGTCCGTCGGCAGTGGTGGGTACCGGCTGACGGCGGTGTTCTCCAATGCGCTGAACCTGCCGGCCAAGGCGAAGGTCAAGCTCGCCGGCGCCGATGTGGGTGAGCTCGAGTCGATGGTGGCGCGCAACTACACCGCGGTCACCACGCTGCGGATCATGGACGGGGTGCGGCTGCCTGCGGGCAGCACCGCCGAACTGCGCTCGGCCACCCCGCTGGGCGACGTCTTCGTCGCGATCAAGCCACCGGCCACGGCCAGCCCGCTGACCCCGTTGCTGAAGGACGGCGACACCATCGGCTTGGACTCGACCAGGGCGGCGGCCACCGTCGAGTCGGTGCTCAGCTCGGCGGCCGTCATGGTCAACGGCGGCGCGGTACGCAATCTGACCAACCTCATCAACGGCGCGGGCAAGGCCACCGGGGATCAGGGCCAGGCGTTCGGCGACCTGATCGCCAAGACCAACCGCACACTGTCGAAACTGACCGCGCGCTCCGACCAGCTCTCCGAGGCGCTGACGCAGACGTCTTCGCTGGCACACGAACTCGACGCGAAGAACCAAACCCTCAGCGACCTCCTGGTGGCGGCGGGACCGGCCGCCGACACCCTGGCCGCCAACACCGCGACGGTGGCCGACCTCATCGAGCAGATCGGCGCGACCAGCCGCCAGCTACAGAAGTTCCCGTCGATCGCAGGCACCGACACCAGTGGCCGCAGCATGATCGCCGACGCAAACACCATCGCCTCGGCGTGGAACGACGTCGTCCTGGCTCCGGGTGCCGACCTGGCCTCGCTGAACCGGATCATGCCGCCGTTGATCAAATCGACTTCCAGTAATGCGATTTCGGTGCGGGCCAGTATCGACCGGCTGGTGCTGGGGTCGATCCCCGACATCGGGTTCGGCGGCGACCCAGGTTTCCACGGCCCCAAGCGCTACAACTGGGCCCAGCTCGTCGGGTCGTTCAAGTACACGCTGTGGCGGCTGCAGCAGCGGGTCGTCGGGCAGGGCCCCGACGTGCCCCAGGTTCCGGTGATGCCCAGCCCGACCGATCCCGGTATGCAGATCGTCGCTCCCCCGTCGACGGAGCCGCCACCGTGATCAATTGGGCGGCAGATCTTCTCGTCCGGACGGTCCGATTCGGGTACCGGCGCCGGTCGGTGCTGTCGACGGTCGCGCTGGTGCTGACGTTGGTGGTGTCCAGCGCCTACGTGATGTGGGGTGCGCTGCGGGTGTCGCCGTTCTCCTCGGCGTATCGGGTCACCATCGAACTCCCGGAGTCCGGTGGGCTGCTGCCCAATCAGGACGTGACCCTGCGCGGGGTGGCGGTCGGTCGGGTGCAGTCGCTGGCGGTGACACCGCACGGGGTGGCCGCGGTCGCGACGGTGCGCTCGGACGTGCGGATCCCAGTGTCCAGCCCGGTGCGGGTGTCGGGGTTGTCGGCGGCCGGTGAGCAGTACATCGAGTTCGTGCCGACCTCGGATGCCGGGCCGTATCTGGCGGATGGCAGTGTGATCGCGCAGTCCAACACGTCGGTGCCGGTGAGCCTGGCGCAGCTGCTGGCCGACTCCGATGGTGTTCTGGCGCAGGTTGATCCGGCCAAGCTGGAGCTGATCAAGCGGGAACTCAGCATGAGCAACGAGGGGCCGCGCAAGCTCGCCGACATCATCGACGGCGGCACGTTCCTGCTCTCCACGCTGGATTCGGTGCTGCCGCAGACCACCAGCCTGCTGCGGACCAGCCGGATCGTACTGACCACGGCTGCCGACAAGAACGCCGGAATCGCCGCGGCCACCGGCAATCTGAGCCGCACGTTCACCGGGGTGAACCGGATGCTCGACGGGTATCGCCGGTTCGTCGACCAGACGCCGGCGACGCTGGCCGCCGCCGACACCCTGTTCTCGGACAACTCCGACACCATGGTCGGGCTGCTGGCGAGCATGGCGACCGCGTCGCAGCTGCTGTATGTGCGGGTGCCGGCGTTGACGGCGTTGTTCCCCGACTATCGCGGGTCGGTGCTCGACGCGTTGGGCACCACCATGCACGACCACGGGCTGTGGGTCACCGGCGACATCTACCCGCGGTACGCCTGCGACTACGGCACGCCGCGCCGCCCACCGTCGTCGGCCGACTATCCCGAGCCGCCGCTGAACACCTACTGCCGCGACGACGACCCGGCGGTGCTGATCCGGGGCGCCAAGAACGCACCCCGGCCGGCCGGCGACGACACCGCCGGGCCGGCGCCGGGTGCGGACCTGGGCCAGACCACCGACCCGACGCCGAAGGGCCGCTTCACCATTCCGACTCCGTACGGCGGCCCGGTGCTGCCGATCGAACCGCCGAACTAGAAGGAGAGATCTCATGACTGCTGTGGCTGACGACGTCGAGGACGACGACTCCCCGGCCGAGGAGACTGCTGCCCCGGAGGTGGTGACGCCGGCACCAACGCGTCGGAAGTGGGTGCTGCGCGCTGTGCTGGCCGCATTGGTTGTTGCGCTGCTGGGGCTTTCGGGCTTCCTGGGCTGGCAGGTGTGG
Organism: Mycobacterium sp. DL592; assembly: GCF_011694515.1. NCBI lineage: Bacteria > Bacillati > Actinomycetota > Actinomycetes > Mycobacteriales > Mycobacteriaceae > Mycobacterium > Mycobacterium sp. DL592. The sequence continues at coordinate 4,277,626 of NZ_CP050192.1, forward strand.
CAGCAGCACCGGGTGGCGCAGGCCAGCCATGACGCGCAGCAGGCGGCGGTGGCCTACGCGCAGGTGTTGACGAGCATCGACACCACCAAGGTGGACCAGAACTTCGCCGAGGTGCTCGACGGGGCGACCGGTGAGTTCAAGGACATGTACTCGCGCTCCAGTGCGCAGCTGCGCCAGCTGCTGGTCGACAACAAGGCGACCGCGCACGGTGTGGTGGTGGACTCGGCGGTGCAGTCGGCGTCACCGGAGAAGGTGGTGGTGCTGATGTTCGTCGATCAGACGGTGGCCAACTCGGCGGCACCGGACCCGCGGATCGACCGCAGCCGGGTCAAGATGACCATGGAGTACGTCGACGGTCGTTGGCGGGCAAGCAAAGTCGAACTCCCCTGACGCTGATGCGAGTTCCCGTCGTTGCACTCGTCGCGACCCTGTCGCTGGGTTTCGCGCCGGTGGCCCAGGCCTCGGCGCCGGACTTCTGCGCCGGGCTCGGCGGCCAGTGGGACGGCCAGTACTGCCACACCTCGGTGCTCTCGGAGCGCAAGGCGGTGCGCGATATCAAGGTGGCGGTGCCCGGCGAGCTCGTCGACAATCCGGTGACCGGGCCGACGGTGCGTGACTACCTGACCACGCTGGTGAACAACTGGCGCAGCGTCGGTGTGCACATGGTGGCCGACAGCTTCGGTGAGGAGAACTTCGAGATCCTGCGCCACGGCGATGTCCTCACTGTGGTGTTCCACGAGGACTATCACGCTGACGGGCCCAAACCCAACAACGCCTACCGGACCTTCACCTTCGACATGGCCCGCGGTACCCGGCTGACGCTGGCGGATCTGGTGAAGCCGGGCGTCGAGCCGCTGGGGGCGATCGCCTCACTCGGGCAGCCGTTCATCGAAGATGCCCTGAATCTGGCACCGCCGCAGCATGATCCGGGGACCTATCCGTTCGTCGTCGACCGGTGGGGACCGGACAAGGTGTACTCCGGGGCGTACAAGGCCTGGGCGCTGGGCCCCGACGAGCTGATCCTGTACATGCCGGACTACCCGGTAGCGCGCGACTCTCCGGTCAACTACACGCCGGGGATCATGCAGTGGTCGATGGACGGCGCCACCGTGCAGGCGCACATCCCGCTGGCGGCGCTGAGTTCGGTGCTGCGCGGGCAGTTCGGCGGATCATGACCAGGATCGAGCAGCGGCCCGAGGAGGTGCGGCGCAGGCCCAAGGACCGCAAGGCCCAGATCGCGCGGGCCTCAGCGGATGCGTTCGGGCTGCTGGGTTATCACGCCGTCAGCATGGAGGACATCGCGTCGCGGGTCGGCATCACACCGGCTGCCCTGTATCGGCATTCGACGAGCAAGTACGACCTGTTCCGCGATGCCGTGCTCGACCTGGGTCAGACGCTGGTCGACGCGACCGACTTCGTCGAGGACGGTGAGGACGATCCGGCCGCGACGCTGGAGGCGTTGGTGAACGGCCTGGTCGATGCGACGATCGCCAACCGGACGGCCGGTGGGCTGTACCGGTGGGAGGCGCGCTACCTGCAGGGCGAGGACCGGTTGCGGCTGTTCGAGCAGGTGGGGCTGGTGAACCGGCGGCTGGATCGGCCGTTGGCGCGGCTTCGGCCGAAGCTGAGTCACCGGCAGCGCTCGGCGCTGACGGCGTCGGCGCTCAGTGTGATCGGCAGTATCACCGACCACGCGAACCCGTTGGCGGTCAACGAGATTCGGTCCTGCATGTCGATGGTGGTCGCCGATGTGCTGGCGGCCGACCTGCCGGCGTTGCGGCGCCGCTCGGATCGGCCGACGTTGCCGATGGCGGTGGGCGCCTCGGCAGGGATGTACGAGCATGTGCTGCATGAGTCGGTGCGGCTGTTCTACGAGCACGGGTATCGAAACACCAGCATGGAGGACATCGCGTCGGCGGTCGGCATCCAGGCCTCCGGTCTGTACCGGTCGTTTCCGGGTAAGGCCGACATCCTGGGTCTGGCGTATCGGCGTGCCGTCGACCAGCATTCCAGCAGTGTGGCCGAAGTTCTCTCCCGCACAGACGATCCCGAGTTGGCTCTGGTCGGGCTGATCGATGCCAGCCTGGTGCGGCTGGTGAAGTCGCCGGGGCTGGCGTATGTCTACTTCACCGAGCGGCACAACGTGCCGGAGTCCGATCGGCGGGTGCTGGACACCGTCGAGCATTCGGCGACGGAGGCGTGGGCGCGGTTGGTGACGGAGGTGCGTCCGGAGGTGAAGATCGGCTGGGCGCGGTATGCGGTGTGTGCGGCCTTCGCGCTGACGGTGGATTTCGGCAGGCTCTTCGACGGCGCGCTGGGCACGGAGTCGATCGCGGCGATCCGCCGGCTGATGGAAGTCACGCTACTGGGCAGGCCGACGCGACGGCGCTAGGTTGGAAACCATGGCAGAACACAGCGCGGCGGTGAGCCTCTCCGAGCCGCCCGGAGTGGTCATGCGGGTGATGAACCCGGTGTTGAAGTTCGTGTTGGGCACGCCGGCGGGCGGGGCGCTCAAGCAGTTCATGGTGCTGCGGTTCAGCGGGCGCAAGTCCGGGCGCCAGTATGCGGTGCCGGTGAGCGCACACCTGATAGGCGGGGATTTGTATGCGCTGGCGAACGCGACATGGAAGCTGAACTTCCGCGGCGGCGGTCCGGCGCAGGTGGCCTACGGCGGCAAGACAAAGGCGATGCGCGGTGAACTCATCGAGGACCCCGCGACGGTGGCCGAGCTGTTCCACCGGTGTGCGGTCGAATACGGGCCGAAGAAGGCCGAGCTGATGATGGGGCTGAAGTTCTCCGGTTCGCAGGTGCCGACGCTGGAGGAGTTCCGGGCGGCGGTCGTCGACAACAAGCTGGTGGGGATCCGGTTCACGGCCGGTTGAGTTAGCGCTTTCTGCGGAACAGCTCGGCGGGCCGGCCGCGGGTGCCGGTGTTCTCCTCCATCACCCCGGTGCCGACCAGACGTGGCTCCATCGTGCGGCGGAACCTGTCGCGCTGCAGCGTGGTGCCGGCGACCGCTTCGTGGACCTGCTTGAGGTCCCGCATGGTGAACCTGCTGCCGAGCAGCCGCTCCGGGTCGGGTTCAGTCTCATAGCGTTCCCGGATGTCGTTCTTGGCCAGCCGGACGATCTCCGGGTGGTCCCACGCCAGCTCGCCGGGCCGGTCCACCGACGCCAGGCGAGTCTGCGTCGAGCCCGATCCGAGCGAGTGCAGTTGCTCGGGGCGCACCACCGCCAGGTGGGCCACGGAGAGCACCCAGTCGCGGTCATCGCGGTGCGGGTCGTCGAAGACGTGCAGCTGGCGGGGCCGGATTCCTTCGACGCCGAGTTTGTCGCGCAGACAGCGCTCGACGGCGTCGGCCAGCGTCTCGCCCTGGCGCAGGAACGCACCGGGCAGCGCCCACTTCCCGTTGTCCGGGCGGGCCATCTCGACGACAAGCAGACCACGGTCGGGATCCCAAGTCAGCAGCGCGGTGTCGACGGCGACGGTCGGCCGGGGATAGTCGTGAAGCCTCTTCTCGACACCCATAGGCCGGAACCCTACATTAAGCGCGGATGTTGCGCTAATACAGAATTAGTGCGATTCTCGATCTAAATCAGCCAACTGGGAGGGAACAGACATGGCGTCCATCGACTGGTTCGAACGGCTCACCGGGTTCGCCGAGGACGGGTATCGCCGGGTCCAGGACCGGCTGCGGGTGGAGGACGAGGAGCTGGTGTCTACGGTCAACGACGCGCGCTACCGCGTCGGTGAGCTGAGCCTGCCTGCGCTGGCGGAGCTCCGCCGCCAGGTGGACCCGCACCGGGGGCAGCGCACGACGGTCAGCGCACTGGTCGGCGATGCCCGGAAGTTACATTCGGACAAGCAGTTCGAGGGTGCCCTGTTTCAGGTTGCCTCACAGTTCAACCTGCTGGAGATGCCGTCGCAGCACGTCACGCCCGAGCATGGGGTCACCGGCTACGAGCACGACCACACCCAGGGCCCGGCGTGCGCGCTGGCGGCCGGGGCGGCGACGATCTACCGCAACTACCTGGTGCCGGTCGGCGACGGGATCGGGCAGACCGCCGAGCGGCAGCTCGATGCGCTGGCGGGGCTGGGTGCGGCGTTCGCTGAGCTGACGGGTCGTGCCGTCCCCGACTTGTGGTCGATGCGCAACGGCTACGCGCTGTGCACGGCAGACGGGCTGGCCGCGATCAGCGAGCTGTTGAGCGAGGCCGGCGAGGATCTGCTCGACGAGCTGCGGGGCCGGTTGGCGATCGGTCTGCACCGCGGTGTGGAGGTCACCGATGTCAGCCACGAGCGGCGGCTGGTGTCGCAGGCGTTCTGCTCGGCGCTGCCGATCGGGTACTCGCACCTGCCGCGGGAGCAGTGGGAGCCGTTCGCGCGGCTGGTGCTCGAGGCCACCTATGAGGCGACGCTGCTGGCTGCGGCTGGGGGTGCGGCCGATACCGTGCTGCTGACCCGGGTCGGCGGTGGGGTGTTCCGCAACGAGGACGCCTGGATCGACGCGGCGATCGAGCGGGCGCTGGGTGTGGTGGAGGATGCGGGTCTGGATGTGCGGATCGTCGGGCATCGTGAGGTGTCCCCCGGGGTGCACGGGATCATTCGCCGATGGAACGGTGGTCGATGATGGACTGGCTGGCGGCGGTGGTGGCCCCGCTCAACGCGGTGGCGTTCACGCTGTGGGGTGATCCGGTGACCTGGGCCGAGCTGCTGGGGTTCCTCACCGGCGGCGCGTGCGTGGCGTTGACGGTGCGGCGCAGTGTGGCGAACTTCCCTGTGGGGATTGCCAACTCGGCGTTCTTCCTGGTGTTGTTCGCCTCGGCGCAGTTGTGGGCGGATTCGACGCTGCAGGTCCTCTACATCGTGTTGGGGTTCGTGGGGTGGTGGCAGTGGCTGTACGGGGATCGCGGCCGCACGCCGTTGAAGGTGCGTTCCGCCGGCGTTGGGCATCTGATGTGGTGTGTGGTGGCGCTCGGGGCCGCGACGGCGGCGTTGTATCCGGTCCTGGTGTCGGTGCACGATTCGGCGCCGTTCCTCGATGCGCTGACGACGAGTCAGTCGTTGGTCGCGCAGTGGCTACTCAACGGGAAGTGGATTCAGACCTGGTACTTCTGGATCGCCGCCGACGTCATCTACGTGCCGCTGTACTTCAGCCGGGGACTGAACCTGACTGCGGTGGTGTACATGGTGTTCCTGGCGTTGTGCGTGGCCGGGCTGAGGGCGTGGTCGCGGTCGTTGGTGTCTGAAAAAGTCAGGCAGCCAGCATGACTCGCTATCGGCACGGATTGATGGTGGGCAAGTTCTATCCACCGCACCTCGGACACCACGCGGCCATTCGAGATGGCGCCGCGCAGTGCGAGCAGTTCACGGTACTGGTGATGGCTGCGGCGGTGGAGACGGTGCCGTTGGCGGATCGGGTGGCGTGGTTGCAGGCGGAGCACAGCGGCGAGCCGGGGGTTCGGGTGATCGGGGTGCGCTGTGATGCGCCGGTGGATGTGACCGATGAGCGGGTGTGGGCGGCGCAGGTCGCGGTGATCGAAGCCGCGTTGCGGGGCGAGCCGGTGGATGCGGTGTTCTCCGCTGAGCAATACGGCGCGGAGTTGGCCCGGTGGTTGGGGGCTGTTAGCGTGCGGACGCGGCGGGCAGGATTGAGCGCGACCGCGGTGCGCGGCGACCTGGCGGGGCGGTGGAATGATCTGGCCCCGGCCACCCGGGCGGGGCTGGCGACGCGGGTGGTCGTGGTGGGGGCTGAATCCACAGGTACGACAACGATTGCCAGGCTGCTGGCTGAGCACTATCGGGCCCGGGGTGGCGTGTGGGCGTCGACTCAGTGTGTCGAGGAGTATGGGCGCGAGTACACGCAGCTGAAGTGGGAGCGGAGTCCTGGGGTTCCGCTCGACGAGTTGGTCTGGACGACAGAGGATTTCGACGTGATCGGCGCGGAGCAGACGTCGCGGGAGGAGATGGCCGCGCGGGAGGGTTCAACGGTGTTGATCTGTGACATCGATGCGTTTGCAACGGCGATCTGGGAGCGGCGCTATCTCGGGACCCTGGCTCGGACCGGGCAGCCGTGGACGCAGGTGCCGCCGCGGGCGGTGTATCTGGTGACCGATCACGAGGGGGTGCCGTGGGATGACGACGGGATGCGGGAGGGTGATCTGCCGGTGCGGGCGACGATGACGGGGTGGTTCATCGACGCGCTGACGGCGGCGGGACATTCGTGGGTGTTGTTGACGGGCAGCCTGACTGAGCGAGTTGGGATTGCGGTGCGGACGATCGATCCGCTGCTGGAGCTGCGGGCGCGGTTCGGGGAGCCGCTGCACGGGCCGGGGTTCGAGTGAGCTACTCCGGCGGGGGCGTGCCGATGAGGACAGCGTTGACGCGGGCGCCGTCGGGGCCGGCCTTCCAGGCGTGGTCGGTGCCGGTCATGACGACCATGTCGCCGACTTCGAGGGGGTGGACGCCGTCATCGAGGATGAGGTCGATGGTGCCGCTGAGGACGGTTTGGAGGTCGAGGGTGTCGGTATGGTGCACCGGGGTTCGAGAGTTCGGGCCGTAGTCGACGACCATCCAACGGACGTGACCCGGCGGGATGAACTGATCGATAAGTTCGGCATTGCCGAGCGGCCGCGGGGGCGGCGGGCTGGACTCGGTGGCGTACGGGATGCCCATGGCGAAGCCGGGAGCGACGGAGTTGATCTCGGCCTCAGTGTCGCTGACCACGCAGGACTTGCCGTTTCGGAACAGCATTACCTATCTGCCGCGCGATCTCCTCGCGAGTTCCGACCCACCGATAGTCATCCCGAAAACCCTGAATGAGCGCGGCCTCATAGTGGGTAATCACGCGGTCCGCATCCGGGTGTATGTAGCGACCCTTCTCCGGCTTGAAGAACTCAGTCCGGATCGTCACTGACGGCTTCTCCCACGTCAACCGGCCCATCACATCACCGGTTCCCTTGTTGTGGTTGAGCCAGCAACGAGCTTTCAGGTGGTCAGGCAATTCCGATCGGCTGCCGCCATTGGGTGAGATCGCCTTGAACCGATCGAGCGAGAGCTGCGTGTAGAAACGTCCGAAATGGAGGTCCTTGGTGAAGAAAGCCCCTGGAATCTCCTCTTTGCGGAACTCGACGGTGCCATCCGGGATACCGATCCGGTCGACGGCATAAGGCACGCCGAGGAGCGCCTCGGCAAGACGGCGGTGTCTACCTACATGCGTTGCCTCGGGCAGGCCGAGCACCGGGAGGTCTCTGTGGTGGCCAACGACAATCACTCGCTTTCGCGCCTGGAATGCACCGTAATCCGCGGCATTGAGAACATCGAAATCGATCTTGTAGTCCTTTAGAATCCCGTCCTTGAGCTCGTCCCGGAACACACACCACTGGTCGGACTTCAGAAAGGCAGGCACATTCTCCAACACGAAATACCTTGGCATGGCCTTCTGAACAGTCTGCGCATACAGGCGCCAGAGTTCGTTGCGGTGCGCTCCGACGCCAGCGCGGTTGAGCGTCGAGAACCCTTGACAGGGTGGCCCTCCGACGACCACGTCAACCTGCGGGACGTCGTCTTCCGCAAGCCAGTCTTCGATCGCGCCCGCGTACACGGGCCCGCCTTCGACCCGCCCATCACGGAGACGCCCGCCGTGATTGAGTGTGTAAGTGGCGGCGGCGGGAGACTCCCACTCCACTGCCCGAACGGCCTTGAATCTCTTGCCGGGAGCAGCGTTCAACCCTTCGGACAGTCCACCGGCTCCAGCGAACAGATCCAACGTCGTGATCTTCGCGTTCCGGTCATGCGACTTTGCCAGCGTCGGCAGGGAGTCGGACAATGTCGAGGGAGTCGGCATGGTACGTCAGGTTAGCCGGCCTGGGGAGGAGACGCCATGAAGATCTCGAGCCTCTCCCCGGCATCCGTTAGCGTCGATACCTCCCGACGCATGTCCCGCCAACGAACTCGCGATACTGGGCCTGAAATGCTCCTCCGTCGCGAGCTTCATCGACGCGGTCTGCGGTACCGCGTCGATGCCTCGCTTCCCGGCATGCCCCGTCGACGTGCGGACATCCTGTTCACCCGCGCCAAGGTCGCGGTGTTCGTCGACGGGTGCTTCTGGCACGGCTGTCGCGAGCACAAGACCGCACCCACCACCAACGCACCCTGGTGGGCTGCCAAACTCACCCGGAACGTCGAACGGGACCGTGAGACGGATGGCCATCTGATCTCCATGGGGTGGACCGTGCGCCGGGTCTGGGAGCATGAGGACATTACACACGCAGCCGCCGACATAGAACAGATCGTCCGCGGCGGGAGGCTTTGCGCCGCCGGTTTCGAAGCCGCCGCATCAGGGGAGGACTGAAGACCGTCAACTCCACGGCATCGAGGGCTGCTCCTAAAGATGGCTGTGTAGAACACCCGTGGAATGCCTGACCTCCGAGTATCTGTCGGGTCCGGCCGTTAGCATCGGAGCAGCCGAAGCCACCTGGAGTTTTCACGCATGACGACGCCCCCTAGCACTCCGATCCGCAAGAAGCTGATCGAGGTGTCGATCCCGCTGGAGGACATCAACGCTGAATCCGTGCGAGAGAAGTCCATCCGCTACGGCCACCCATCGACGCTGCATCTCTGGTGGGCGCGCCGGCCTCTGGCCGCGGCTCGTGCCGTCCTGTTCGCGCAACTCGTCGACGACCCCTCCTCAGACCCAGACCTGACAGAGGAGCAGCAGAAGGTCGAGCGCGAGCGCCTGCACGGGATCATCCGGCGCCTGGTCAAGTGGGAGAACGTCAACAACGAGACCGTGCTGCGCGAGGCGCACGAGGAGATCCTCAAGTCCACCGGAGGGAACCCACCTGCGATTCTCGATCCGTTCGCCGGCGGCGGCACGATCCCACTCGAGGCCCAGCGGCTCGGCCTCGAGGCCTACGCGTCGGACCTCAACCCCGTAGCCGTGCTCATCAACATGGCTCTTATAGAGATCCCACCCAAGTTCGCCGGCCGCCCGCCGGTCTTTCCCGGGGCTGCCGCCACCAAGCTCGGAGACTGGCCGCGCGCCACTGGCCTTGCCGAGGATGTACGCCAATATGGCGCGTGGATGCGCCAGCAGGCCAAGGACCGCATCGGAAACTTCTACCCCGACGCCATCGTCGTTGACGAGAAGACCAAGAAAGAAACCAAAGCGACGACGATCGCCTGGATCTGGGCCCGTACGGTCACGTGCTCAAATCCGGCCTGCGGCATCGAGATGCCGCTCGTGCGATCCTGGTGGCTCGGCAAGAAGAAAGGTAAGGAGTCGTACGTCGTACCTACTGTGATTGACGACGTGGAAGCGCCCAGCGGCCGGCGCACAGAGTTCCTTATTGGTCACGATCCAACTAAAGCCCCAAACGCAGCCAACGATGGGACATCGACTGGCGGAAACGGGCGCTGCATCGGCTGCGGGAGTGTTTCACCCGCCGCGTATATCCGATCTGAGGGCAAGAGCGGCCGGGTCGGTGCTCAGCTGATGGCGGTCGTCGCGCAGGGACCCAGAGGCCGCGTGTACCTCGCACCGAACCACGAACACGAGAAGGCCGCGATAGTTGCCCCTCCAGCTTCGGTACCCTCCGGGTCGTTGCCCAAGTCTGCGCTTGGATTTCGCGTTCAGGGATACGGGTATACCGAATGGTCTCAGCTTTTCACCAACCGCCAACTCTCCACGCTCACCACCCTCAGCGACTTGGTCACCACCACGCGCGAACGCATCCGAGCCGACGCACTTTTAAGCCAGAATCAACTCGGCCTTCCCCTTGCACAAGGCGGCACCGGAGCAGAAGCCTACGCGGATGCCGTCGCAACCTATCTCGGGCTCGGGATCTCCCGATTTGTCGATCGCCACTCGCGCATGACCACTTGGGACAGTGGACCGAAGAAAGAGTATGAACGCAGCGCGTTTGCGGGTCCCAAACTTCAGATGGCCTCAGACTTTGTTGAGTCCAACCCTTTTGGCGATGCGGGTGCCGACATATCGGCAAGCCTCGCGTGGGTCGAACGAGCTCTGGCTGGCCTGCCCATCGGCACTAGCGGGAACGTCTCACAGACAGACGCGGCCGCGCGCTCATACGCAGACGTCGTAGTCTCCACAGATCCGCCCTACTACAGCAATGTGGGATACGCCGCTCTAAGCGACTTGTTTTACGTTTGGCTTCGGCGCTCGCTGCGCCCAGTTCATCCCGCACTCTTCTCGACGATGCTCGTGCCGAAAGCCGAAGAGCTGGTCGCCGAGCCCGCCCGACATGGCGGCGTGGACGGGGCCGAGCGGTTTTTCGAGGATGGGTTTCGGCGCGTCTTCGAGAGCGCGCGTAAGTCGGCGTCGGCCAACTACCCGATTACAGTCTATTACGCGTTCAAGCAACAAGAACTCAGCAAGGAGGGAACCACCTCGACCGGCTGGGCAACGGTCCTCGATGGGATGATCCAGTCTGGCTGGGCAATCACGGCAACCTGGCCGATTCGATCCGAAATGCCGAATCGGCTTAGGAGCATCGGCTCGAATGCTCTCGCGTCGTCCATTGTCCTCGTACTGCGCCCGCGTCACGAGACGGCTGGCCCAACCTCCCGCAGGGGCTTCGTCGCCGCATTGAAACGTGCACTGCCAGCCGCGCTGGAGAGGATGCGCGAAGGCGCAATCGCACCGGTAGACCTCGCCCAGGCGACGCTCGGTCCTGGTATGGCCGTATTCTCCAGCTATCCCAGAGTGATCGAGAACGACGGCTCAGATATGTCCGTGAAGGCAGCGCTAGCTCTAATCAATCAGGCCCTGGACGAGGTGCTCGCCGAGCAAGAGGGCAACCTCGACGCGGACACGCGCTTCTGCCTGAAGTGGTACGAGCAGTACGGCTGGGGCAAAGGCCCTTACGGTGACGCCGAACTCCTCGCACTGCGTTACGACACGTCGGTGCGGGGTGTTGCCGATTCCGGAGTGCTGACCCAGGGCGAAGGGATCGTCCAGCTCGTCAGGCCCGCCGACCTTCCTCCGACCTGGGACCCAGTCACTGATGATCGTATCTCTGTATGGGAGGTGATGTGCCACATAGGCCGGGCACTCTCCGCCGAGGACGGTGGTGTGGGGCCAGCGGCGAGGCTCATGGCAGCCTCATCGACGCGGTCGGAGATCGACATCGAGGCCGTACAACGCCTCGCGTACCGCCTATACGAGATGACCAAGACGTCCCGCACGGACGATGCGCGTCTGTTCAATCTGGTCGGCGGATCATGGACGGAGCTGACTGAAGCAGCTGGCCGTGTGCGCGGGCCTGACGCGGCGCAGGCGGAGATTGACTTCGAGGAGGAAGGCTGATGGCGAAAAGCAACATCGACGTGGTCCGCACGGCGCTTCAGTCCCTTTCCGACGTTCTCGATCCGTATATCGAACAGATCGCCGCCAAGCATGTGCCAGCGGGCAAGGACTGGACGGTGCTCCTCGCAGCCAAGGACGCCGAGAAAGGCATCCGCGGCAAGGATTATTCCCGCACCGACCCGCAGAACCAGTTCCGGATCGTCACCGAGCCGATGTCCTCACTCGGGTACATCTTCAACGATCACCTGTCTCGGGGAGAACAAGGTTTCGTCAGTGAGCTGCGCACTGTTCGCAACGACGTCGCCCACTTCAAGCCGTTTTCCCCCGACGACGCGGTCCGCGCGCTGGACACGATCGAGCGAGTCATGCGCGCGATCGGCGCGGTACGGGAAGCCGATGCGATTCGCACATCGCGCCAGGACATCCTGCGCGGCAACTTCGAGCAACAGACACGCAAGGCCGTGCGCGAGGCGGTCTCCCTTCCCGGCACGCCGGATGCGGAGCTGCCGTCGTGGCGCGACGTGCTCAAGCCGCACCCCGACGTGGCTTCGGGTCAATACAACAATGCCGAGTTCGCCGCCGACCTCTATTCCGTTGCCGTCCAACAGAACGCAGCCAAGGAATACCAGGAACCCGTCGAGTTCTTCCGCCGAACCTATCTGACCGACGGCCTCAAGGACCTGCTGCGCCGGGCGGTGGACCGCATCTCAGGATCGGAGTCGGCCAATCCGGTAATCAACCTGCAGACGACATTCGGCGGCGGCAAGACACATTCAATGCTGGCCGTGTGGCACCTGTTCTCTGGCCGGGAACTGCACGCGTTCCCGCAAAGCGTGCAGGACCTATTGACCGGCCAGGACGCGAGCGTCTTGGGTAAGCCCGTGCATAAGGCCGCACTCGTGGGTAATGAAATCCCTCCAGCTACCCCGTCGCGCAAGCCGGACGGCACAGTGGTACACACCCTGTGGGGTGAGCTCGCGTGGCAGCTAGGCGGCGCGGAAGGCTATAGAATCGTCGCCGACGCCGACCGGACGGGCACGAACCCCGGGAGCTTACTGCGGGAACTCTTTAACAAGTTCGGGCCAGCGGTCGTCCTGATCGATGAATGGGTCGCTTATGCCCGCCAACTACCGGACAGCTACGACAAAAACGATCCACACGCCCAGCGCGTGGGTGCGGGTCTATTCGAGACACAATTCACCTTCGCTCAAGCGTTAACCCTCGCGGCGGAGAACGTACCCGGCACGTTGCTGCTGGTGTCGGTACCCGCTAGCGAAGGGCGAAGAGTCACGCCAGGCGATGGTGGCATGGAAAATGCGGAGGCCACCGCGAACGATCTCGAAGTCGGCGGGCAACGCGGCCACGACGCTCTACACCGGCTGGACTACGTCATCCGCCGAGTGGCGTACCAATGGAGCCCGGCAACACGGGACGAGTCCTATGAAATCGTGCGACGCCGGCTGTTTGTCGAGCCCGACGCAAAGGCTATCGCAACAATTGCAACTGCAGCGCGGCGGTTTACCGACTACTACCGCCACCACCCCAAGGAGTTCCCGACCGGGGTCGGAGAATCCGAGTACGAGTCGCGCATCAAAGCCGCGTATCCGGTCCACCCCGAACTTCTCGACTGCCTCTACTCGGACTGGTCGACTTTGGAGAGGTTCCAGCGCACTCGAGGCGTGTTGCGCCTCATGAGTCACGTGATCCACCAGTTATATGCGCGCGAGGATCCTTCACCGCTCATCATGCCTGGATCTGTCCCCCTGGATGCGCAGCCGGTGCGGTCAGAGATTACGCAGTACGTGGACAACGCATGGGACGCGATCATTCAATCCGAGATCGACGGCGACAATGCCGTCGCCCGAATCGTCGATGCCGAAAGACCCGTGTTGAAGGACCGCTCACTCGCTCTACGCACAGCGAGAGCAATATTCATGGAAGCTACGCCAACCCTGGACGCCGCACTTAAGGGAAAGGTCCGCAAGAGCATCACGCTCGGCGTCGCGATGCCCGGCGACGTGCTCGGCAACATCGGCTCCGCGCTCGAGGGACTACAGGAGAAGTCGTCCCATTACTACTCCGACGACGGCCGGTACTGGTACGACACCCAACCGTCGCTCAATCGCCTCGCTGCCGAACGAGCCACGCAACTGTCAGTGGACGCTGTCTACGGCGAGGTGGCGGCCCGGCTTAAGAGGGTTTTCAAGGGCTCCACAGACGTCATCGCCGACGTAGTACACCCCGAGTCATCGTCAGATGTTGATGAAGCCGACCACCTTCGCTTGGTCGTCGTTCCGCCGCGGTACACCCACAACGGCAAGGACAAGGAATCCAGCGCCTCCAAGTGGGTACAGGACCTGCTGCGGCAGCGCGGCAACGCTCCACGTTCGAATGTCAACACCATCGTAGCTGTTGCGGCGGATGAAAAGCATTGGGGCACTTTGGAGTCGGCTGTGCGGTCGTACTTGGCATGGCACTCGATCTTCAACGAGATCGCGCGACTGGATTTGACGCAGTCAGCCGCGGCGCAGGCACAGTCGTCACTCGAGACCGCCAACCGAACGGTGGACGATCGCCTAGCGCATACGTGGATCTGGGGACTACATGCGGTGCAAGATGATCCGCAGGCGCCCTACGCCGTTGGGCAGGTTCGTGCAGACGGCCCAGAGAAGAACCTCACCAAGCGCATTGGCGCCAAACTCGCTTCGGTCGACGCCGCCCACTCGTACGTTGCCAACCGCGTCGTCCGTCTGGACATCGAAGAGTTCCTGCGGGCGCGGTGGACCCGCGGATTCATCGGCTTCACCGAACTGTGGAACTACTTTTGCCGCTATCCCTATCTACACAGACTGCGCGACAGGTCGGTACTCGTCAGAGCACTGGAGGAATCTCTACTTGACGCCGCATTTGTCGAGACCGGCTTCGCGCTGGCGACCGGATTCGACTCGACGACAGGCGACTTTGACGGACTGGCGGTCCCGCTGGAGGATACGGATTTCGCTCCGTTCGACGACATGACACTGGTCGTTCGCCCGGATCTTGCGGTCGAGCAGCGGAAGCGCGAGCAGGAGAAGGCGAACGCACCAAGGCCAGATCCGTCGCCAACACCTACTACGGATCACAAGGCCACCACATACCCATCCCCCTCCCAGACGCCCCCGTCGCGAACAGTGGTCAACGCAACGTTCTCGCTCCGGCACCTCATCGATCCGACAGCCGACATGCCAGGCGAACTTCAGACGATCGCTCGGGAAATCCTGGAGGTCCTCCGTAACGCGGGCCCTGACGTCCTCGACATCACCTTGACCGTGGACGCTCAGAAGGCCGATGGTTTTGACGCGAATACCGTCCGTGCGATCACACAAAACGCCGGTGACCTAGGCATGACAGATAGCGGCTTCAAGGATCTGTAGTGGAGTTGACTTCGGCACCTCAGCCGGTCGGATCGAAGGTCGTCCCCCCCGACCCGTCTATCACCTCGGCCATCGGTCGCCATCACACCCTGGCGACGGCCGTGGCCGATCTCGTGGACAACAGCATCGACTTCGGTGCGACACACGTCCTGGTCAGATTTCTGATGCAGGGACCACGACCAGTAGGTCTACAGGTGATCGACAACGCGGCCGGTATGGATTCAACGGCGATCGACGACGCGATGACCTACGCCAAGAAGCGCGAATACAAGGGCCGCGATCTCGGCCACTTCGGGATCGGACTCAAGGCCGCCTCACTCAGTCAAGCAAAGACTTTGATCGTGTGGTCGAAGCGTTACGGATCACCGGCGGTGGGCCGACGTTTACGCAAGGACACGATCGACACGGGACCCGTGGTCGAGGAGTTCTCCACAGCCGACGCCGCCGAACGGCTTGCCAATCCTGGTGTCAACTTCGCTATGGACACCGGGACCATCGTCGAATGGCATGAAATACAAACGTTTCTCACCTCGTCAAGCGAAGAAGAACAGCGGGCATGGATGAACCGCACCATGCAGGAGCTGATCAACCATCTCGGTTTAGTGCTGCATCGAATCCTCGAGCGCGGCGACCTGACCGTGCTAGTCGACACCTTTGACGTGGGGCTGGGCATTCCCGGACCTCCACGTGCGGTTAAAGCCATTGATCCCTTCTCTTATCGCGTTGCTGCCCACTCGGGTTATCCGAAGGAGCTGCGCGTGGATCTTGGCGATGCGATTGGAACCGCACAGCTGCATATATGGCCGTACCGCGACAAGGGGCCGGGCTTCGTGCAGGGCGGTCGCCCCGAAACAGAGTCTCAAGGGCTCTACATTTATCGCAACGACCGTCTCCTCCAGGCCGGCGGTTGGAACGGGCTGGCAACATCGAGGGTCGACTTGGCCTTCGCGCGCGTAGCGTTCGATCTGACGCCCGAGCTGGAACCGCACGTCACAATCAACCCCGAGAAGGTCGGGACGACATTCGATGATGAATTGCGGGGTGCGTTGGCGCGCGCACGGGCTGCGGACGACACCACCCTAGCGTCATTTCAGGAGGACGCGAAGCACGCGGCGAAGCTCGCGAAGCAGCGTTCGGCTTCCCCCATCGAAGCCCCGCTGCCCGGCGACGGACTTCCTGCCTTGGTCAAAGAGGCGTTCGCAACACACACCGAGCCCAACGACGTGTTCCCGATCGATATCCGATGGAGCCTGCTACCCGAGGAGCAGGTCTACGACATCGACATCGACAAGCACCAACTCATCCTGAATGCAAGGTACCGTTCGGCTGTCGTCGGCCACCGCAGCCTCGATATCGATGACGCGCCCGTCATCAAAAGTCTGCTGCTTCTTCTACTCGAAGACCACTTCGTCGGGACAGGCGGCGGGGCGAAGAAGAAGCGTGAGGAAGCAGCATGGCAAGCGATCCTCCTGGCCGCCATCAGAGCGCAACCCGCCCGAGAGGTGAGACCACTATGAGTGAGCCGGTGTCGGAGCTGAACCCGGACACGCTGGAGAAGTACTTCCGCAGTGGGGTGGTGACTACGCATCTCGTGAGCAACTCTCCGGAAGCAATCGTCAGGATCGACGGTTCCGGACAGAAGATTTCACTACTGACGCCTCACACCGGGATGCTCCAGAACACCGCCGAGCTTAAGCACGTCAGCACGGGCCTCGAGACTTGGAACGGCGGCGAGTGGGCTCGCGTCACAGTCGACGCACGCAATATGTACAGCGAGGCCTACGGACTGGTGCTCTCCATCGTTCAGGCAATGCGCGGCGGCGCGACCTTTGCTGCCGCCACATCTGCCGCGATGACGAACATGAAAGCTCTGCTCGCCGCCAAACCGCGGATATCGGAGGAAAAGCAGATTGGGTTGATTGGCGAGCTTCTGCTATTCCGCTCTCTGCTAGACGGTTTCGATGAATATTCGGTCATCGACTGGTGGTTGGGCCCGCTCGCCGAGGAACGCGACTATGCGTTCCCCACGTTCGACGCGGAGGTCAAGACCACCATCGGCGAGCTACGGGCGCATGTCATAAACGGGGCAAGCCAGCTGGAGCCGAGCCCTGGGCGGCCGCTGTGGCTCGTGTCTATCCAAGTCACTCGGGCCGGCGGCGATCCAAACGGGTTCACTCTCCCCGCACTGATCCAGGAGATCCGCGAACGGCTCACTACAACGCGAGACCGCTTCGTGGCATACCTAGCGTCGGAGAACTGGGAAGATGACGACGCAGCAATGTATCCCACCGCCTATATCCTGCGCAGCACACCGGCGGCATACGCGGTTGATGACGATTTCCCGGCGGTAACTGGCAAGCGCCTGCATTCGGTTGTTCCGCACAGCGATCTCGTCAGTGCAGTGACTTACCGTGTCAACGTCTCCTCACGCACGCCAGGAGACCCCGGCGAACCGCTAAGCGGATTCATAAGTCCACCACTTGCACAGGAGTAATGACGTGACCGACGCGTATACCGACGCAATCGTTAGCATCGTGCGCGGGATGAGCAAGAGCGAACCCAAGCCGATGCTTAAGCGCGTGCGTTTCGAGCTGGAAGAAGCTGGCATTGATACTGATTTCGCGGAGACCGGCCTGGTCGACGCGATCACGTCCACCGACGTGAATGCTCCCGCGCGCTACGAGTTCCATATCCAGCTCTCCAAATGGGACGCGCTGCCCGACCCGACGTGGGCAACAGACACGGCACCTTATTCCCAGCAACGACGCGACGCTATCCTCACGGCTCTCGGCTTCTCCGAAGATGGTCAAGCGCTTATCAACCACGCCTTTCAAGTGAACCTGTCTGGTGCGGTCGTGATCTCGGGCAAGCCAGCCGACTGGGATCCTTGGTACGACTCTGAAGCGGGACGTTCTTTCTACTGGGATGGGTATCGAGGCGTTCTGGAGTCCAAAGGCTGGGACCCAGACGCGATCGCCGAAATGAGTCGGATAACGGACGAGGTGGTGAAGCGCCTGGCAAATCCGGCACGGGAAGATCCCTACCAGGCGAAGGGCCTTGTCGTCGGCCATGTGCAGTCCGGCAAGACCGCCAACTTCACCGGGGTAATCGCCAAGGCGATCGACGCCGGTTACAAGCTCGTCATTGTCCTAACCGGAACTATCGAGCTCCTGCGTGGCCAGACTCAACGCCGCATCGACATGGAACTCATCGGGGAGGAAAACATCCTTGGTGGGGTGCCTCGCGACAACGACGAGCTCACCGCCTCGGTCGATTACATCGGTGACGGCGACATCGACTGGTACGAAGGGAAGTTCGTTTCTTACGGCAAGGACCCCAAGGAACTAGGGCTCCCCGGAATCCGTCGACTGACCGGAGCTCGTGACGACTACAAACTGCTGAAGGCCGGGCTCGGCTATCTCGATTTCCGCCAAACCGACCATCTCGCCGATCCCGCGCGCCCGCTTTACGACCCGCAGAACCTCTACCGTCCGGACATCCGGGTGGCCGTCGTGAAGAAGAACTCGACAGTATTGAAGAAGCTTGTCCATGATCTGCAGTCCACAAAGACCGATCTCGGTGAGATCCCCACACTCATCATCGATGATGAGGCAGACCAAGCCTCGATCAATACGACGCGACCGAAGAAGGACAAGGAGAAGAAGTCCGAGGAAGAGAAAGAACGTACGGCGATCAATCGCCTGATCGCGCAACTTCTGACGGAGCTGGAGCGAGCCCAATACGTGGGCTACACAGCGACGCCCTTCGCGAACGTCTTCGTCGACCCCGAGGATTCCGAGGACATCTTCCCGAAGGACTTCATCGTCAGCCTCGAACCTCCCCCCGGGTACATGGGAGGCAAAGCCTTTCACGATCTCGACACCGACACGTCGGGCGACGACGGCGAATCAGATGAAGAACGCACTGTTGCGAACTCAAACGAGAAGGCATTCATCCGTTCACTTCTCGCCGGAGCCGATGACTTGGACGCCCGAGACAAAGAAATGCTCGGAGCCTTGGACGCTTACGTTCTCGCCGGAGCAATCAAACTTCACCGGGCCTCTGCGCTTGGAAAGCCGAAGCTCTTTCGTCACCACACGATGCTCGTCCACGAATCGGTTAGCACCGACGAGCACACGTTGCTGGCCAACGATATCCGTCGCCTCTGGGGATCGGCCGGCTATGACCTGCCGATGGGCCTCAAGCGGCTCCAGGATCTCTGGCTGACTGACTTCCAGCGAGTAACGGCGGCCCGCGCACCGGAGGCACCGGCAATCGGAAGCTTCGCCGAGCTGATCCCATTTGTCGGGCGAGCAGTCGACCGAATCCAGGCGGGCGTGAATCCCGTCGTCATCGTCAACGGTAAGGCGGAAAAGGACTACCTCCAGGCTGACATCAACTTTCAGGCCGGGGATGTCTGGAAGATCCTCGTCGGCGGCACCAAGCTCTCCCGTGGCTTCACCGTCGAGGGGTTGACGGTCTCGTACTACACACGAAGGACGACCGCCGCGGACACGCTCATGCAGATGGGACGTTGGTTCGGCTACCGACCCGGCTATCGCGACCTCGTGCGCCTATACATCGGCCGAAATGTGCCCGGTCCCCGAAAGACGGTCATCGACCTCTACAAGGCTTTTGAGGCGATAGTGCGCGACGAGGAGGACTTTCGCGAGGAGCTCCGCAAGTTTCAGGGATTTGATGACGACGGGCGGCCCCGGGTGCGCCCGATGGATGTACCCCCATTGGTCTACCAAAGCCTGCCCTACCTCAAGCCGACGAGCAGCAACAAGATGTACAACGCCGAGCTCACCGAACAGGGCGAAGGCGGGAAGGTTGTCGACTTCAATCAGCAAGGGGTTCACGACGACAACGTGAACCGGATGCACTTCGACGCAGTTCAACCGCTGCTTGATGCCGCCGATACTCAGGGCGAGTTCTTCTACATCAACGAAGTCGGAACGCCACGGCCGTGGAACGCTCGGTACGGCGTCGTCGATGCCGAAGTACTTATTGAGATCGTCAGCAAGTTCAGGTGGGCCAACAACTTCAAGTTCGATCCTTACGTGGCGTTCATGCGAAAGGCAATCGCTGAGGGCACTCTCAAGGACTGGGCCATTATTGTGCCAGAGATCGATTCACTCCCGACTAGGACTGTCGGAGGCCGGGACCTGAGGATAATTCGTCGCTACCGCCGCCCTGACAGGCCATGGCAGTTCTCGGGTTCGTCGACTCGCCAACGCGATGCATTGCTGGCGATCTCCGGCGGGATTGACGCTGAAACGGTCGATATCGATCATGAGATCGAATCGGCGTTGCAACGGCCCGAGTACAAGCACGTCAACGAACTCAAGGTTGCGACCCGCGGCGCGTTGCTGTTGACGTTTGCGGGTGACAGCACCTCGGCGCGGTACCACGATGCAAAGGGTGTGACCGACCCGAAGATGTTGCCCAATCCAACAGACCCGAAGAACATTGCGACGCTGTTCTCCTATGCGCTGCCATTGCTGTCGGCGCCGGCTGGGAGGATCGCCTTCACAGTGCGGCGGAAGGACCGTCCAGACGACGCGATCGTCGAAGCAGAACCGGGCGACTGACTGTGGGACGCGGGGTCCCGCCCTACGCTGGGACACGGCGCTCCGCCGATCCCATGCAGGAAAACGACTTTCACCACAACTACATCCTGACCGATCTGCAATATGGATCGGTCGCGGGACCTTCGAATGCGCTAATGGAGCACCAACGGACATCGGCGGATGGTGCCCGCATGACCTGGGACACGATCAACCGTGGCCCATCTCCTTGTGGTCTCCTATTGATTCCGCGTACCAAGTCGATCCGGAGCGGTCATAGCGGAGATGCGCCCGGAAGTTACCACCGACGTTCACCGAGTAGCACTCGCGCCCATCCTTCTTCCACGGCTGGAAGCCCAGACCATTCAAAGCGGTAGACAGTGCAAGCTTGTCCACAGTGTTCTGCCAACGCTTTTGGATGCTCCTGTCAAGTCTCTTAAGGGTTTTCGAGAAATCCTCCGTCTGCTTGATATCAGTGATCACCTGAAAGAAGGAGATACCTATGCCAAGCGCGCCCCGGAGGTTGTGCTCGTCGAGAATGATGATTGGACACCTAGTCCAGTCGATATGGATGAGGTCCGGGTAGAACATCAGGGTATCCAGCGCGTGGTCGGGCGGAACCCACAGTGGCTTCGACTCGTGCTGATATTGCACTGATAGCTCACAAGAAGCGTCGAAGAATGAGTCCATGCGGCCATACGGACCGCGGGTCCTCACGTACTGTTCGGCGTCTCGGTATCCTTCCGGCTGCCGTTTGCAGAATCGTTTCAATGCCTGATAGGCGCCAACCGAATTCGCCAGGGGCCGCGACCGGTGTTTGAAGCCCCGCAACATGTACGCGTTGGCAAGGCCCTCTTCCAGTGTCACGTAGCCGTGAGGTTCCCTGTACCGCTCCTTGGCGTTCCAATAGACGGGCGCGCCCGTCGTCAACTCCCAATTGGCGATCATGCAATCGACGTTGAAGTGGAACAGCTCGTGGCGCAAGATCGCGTGGTACGCCAGATGTAGCTTGCGTTCCAGTGACACATTCACATCCGCGCAAGCATGCAAAGCGAATGCCAGAATTCCCTCGAACGGGATGTGTACCCCATACTGAAATCGCTTCTGGTGAAATGTGGTGTACCACCCGTAGACGTCACTTCCGCTTAGCTGCGCGAGCTGTTCGATTTTCGTCAGCTGGTCATCACCAAGTACATGGTGGATCTCGGATTCGGTGACTTGTGGAGGAATCTCGAACACCACAACCGGTTCGTCGACCACGGTGTCGCTAGAGTCTGTATCGGCATCCAACCCCGCGTCGGGATCCGCGTCCATCGCGTAGCCGGCATTGCCTTGGCGCTCGGGGTCCGATATCCACACGGCCATGGCCGGGTCGGCGCCTGTGCCTCTCTTATCCGTTGATGGGTCGTCGTATCGAGTTGCGCCTGCTACCTCGTCCAGCGCCTTCCGGATGTGACTAATCGACGGCACGTGCGGGCCACGGGGCATTGGTCATCACCTTTCGGAAAACTCTCTGCGATCCGGACGGTTTCGGGACAGCTAGGTACTCAACAAGGCCAATGCCCCCCGCCGCGAAAGCCTTTCATGTTCTCGGGCATTGCGGTATGTCCGCAGACACCCGTAGCACGAGGTCTCTTCGCCGCAGTCGCAGTCGGTTACCCGCTTGACTGCTGACTGCATCACGACGCCGATGTTCTCGGCGATCTTCTTCGCCGCTCCCGCACCACCCGGCACCGTGTCATACAGCACGATGCTGCGCCGTTGATCGGCGCTCCACGACAGGGATCCGCCTATGTCGTCACGGCTGATCTCCAACCCGTAGGAAGCGCCTTCGAGAATCGCATAGAGCGCAGAGATCCAGTTCCCCTCATGGTCTTTCTGATACGGAAGCCCGTCGAAAGTAAACTCTGCGACGTCGGACTGATAGCGGTGTCCGAGGGAAATCGTTTCCCACCTGCCGCCGCAGTCGCGACCATTGTCGGGTCGCTGGTGTTTCTTTGCCTTGCTGCCCCTAACTGCGGGAGCCGACCAACCGCACCACTCGCACAGCTGAAACCCATCACCCGTTCCATCCGAAACCGCTGCCAGCCAGGCGCGAACACCAGCCCGGGCCGTCACCCGCAGGCCTCCGCCGCCGGACCAGTGATACTGGCCGATCTCGTCGCCGCGGGTCTCGACGTAACTACCGCCATGCCAACGGCGCTCAGGCGGGGAGCTCCCCACGTCTTGATTCTCCGGCGCTGCGATGAAACCAAACTCCGGGATGATGAGGGTCTTGCTGGCTTTGAACTCCTCGCCACAACTCGGACAGGTGTCCCCGACATTAAGGCGTTCTCCGCGCTCGAACCTGCTGCAGGTCTGGCAGATTCGGTACTTGTGTCGGATCAGCTCTCTATCGGGGCGCTTCTTCAGGCCCGCTGATGTCCAAAGCTTTCCTCCAGCCACCACCTGATTGCCAGGAGCGTAGTCGTAAATGGCTAGCCCGAGGTCGCGGTCGAGTTCGAGCTTGCTTCCCACTGGGTCAACTGAGTTAATCGTGCTGAGTCCGACGGTATCGACCGGAAAGCCGTACTTGGGCAGAATGTTTCGATTGGCGAGGTAACCGAGCAGATTCCGACCGATGACCGTCCGCTTGGTATCTTCGAGCCGCTTACTTAAGGCGAACTTGCGCTCTTTGACGGAGTCCTCGATCCGTTGCTCGATGTCATCGACATCCTTGACCAGTTCCTTCCCTACCGTTTCGAGGAGTTCGACCAGCGGTTGCACCCAGCTGCCCTCGGCCACACCAATCTCGTCCTGCACTGCGGCGGGCAGCGCCATCTGCAACGCTTCGGTGACGCTGGCGGGAACCGGGGTCAAATACTCTCGGACTTTGGAGGCCGGCGAGGGCCCACCATCGGCAGCCGGTAAGAAGAACTCCCCCGCCCTCGTCCACTGCTCGTCTCGTGCTTCGAAGCAGTGCCGGAAGTACGAGGCCAAGGCCACAGAATGCGCATGGCGCCGCGCGATCCGTGGATTATCGACCGGTACCCAAGGAATCCGCATCCGGCCCGCGATCATGGCGTTGGGATTCTGATACTGCGCAAGGTCATGCGCGGCACGGTTTGCGTAGGTGACGACGAGGGCCGCTGAGTCGGCCCTCCGCCCAGCGCGACCAGCGCGCTGCACGTAGTTGGCTGTCCTGGGCGGCATGTTGCGCATGAAGACAGATTGCAGGTCACCAACGTCCACACCGAGTTCGAACGTCGTCGAGCATGAAAGCACGTTGACCTTGCCCGTGATGAAGTCGTCTTGAATCTTAGTCGCTTCCTTGGCGTTCCATTGCGCGGTGTGTTCTCGTGCGGTCATCGGCGCGGTATTCATGGTCTGATACGTCACCCGATAGTGGTTCGCGTCGCTATGCGAGTCAGGCAGGACAAAGGGTTTCAACTTGCCCGTGCACCGACTATTGGGGCAAACTGCGCGCACCGAGAATGCCGTCAGCTGACGGCAGGTGTTGCACTGATACCAGCTGCACCTGCCACCGTCAGTCACGATCAGCATGCGGTGATCGAGTTGGTTGAGCGGGCCCAGCGTGCGATCCGACTCGACGGTTAGGAAACCGGCAGATTCGAGGATCTTCCAGCAGCCCTGCAGAATACGCCCTGGTGGAGCGTCATTCGACAGTGTGGCCAGCACTTTGCGAACGAATGTGATCCGGCTGTTTGTAACGCCGGTGCCGCTCGGGCTCCAGCTTATTACCTGTTTTGTCCGGTCCGAACCCGTCGAACGCATTCGTACCCGGCTGTTGCGGGGGGCAAAACGCTCGTCTTTCACGTCGACGCGATCGAGCACCGTGACAGCGCCCTGGAGCCGAACGGTCTTGACAAGTTCGTTCAACAGCGCCCAACCCTCCTCCTCGGTCAATCCCAGCGAGGTCAAACTACTCAGTTTGACCCGGGCGTCGCTTTGCAGCGCCACCCGCATCAGTCCCAGCCCTTCTAACGACTGCCTAGTCTCGAGGGTCATTAACTCACCGGAGATCCACTGGTTGACTGCCTTTGTAATCTCGACTTTGCCCATACCCCATGGGAAATGACCGGCCGCATCGGCCTTCTCTCGAGCCAGGATCGCCAGGTCACCTGCGGTCAGGTCCTCACCAAGCACGGCGGGGTCACGCAGCGCCTGGGTGATGTAGCGCCGTTCCAGCATCCGTGCGTAGGTGCGGTCCAGATAGGGCGCCGCAAATGCAGCCGATTGGCGCGAGTCCGCGAACATCAACAGCTTGCGGCCCCCACCGACCTGATCGGCGGCCTCGTCTGCAGCCTTCGGAAGTTGTTGGTACAACGCCGTTGTTACGACGGCGGGGGCGGCATTGACATCGGTTCGGAGCCGTCGGATTCCTTGCCGCGACAGGGTGCCGCACTCGGTACACCGAGTCATGACCCGCTTGGCGCGCGGATGCTCACGTACCGGCAGCATCCCGTCGCCGTGACACGACGGGCAGGTATTCGTGGCAGCGCCGGCAAGCAGGCCGCATCCGGCGCACAACCGCCGGGAGGTGGGGTCTGACTTGGCTGTCTTCGGCTCGTCGTCGGCCAGCGTGAGTTCGTCCTCGTCCACCACAACATCGCCCTGGTCGTCAGCGAGGACCAGCCAGTTGACCGAACGATCTGCCGCTTTCGCAGGTGTGAAGAACTCGATGCCGTTGCGTGTCTCGAGATCTCCGGCGAGATGAACCGCCCCGCACCGGGTGCAAGTGCCGAACTCGAAGACGGCCCGACGGGTGTTGGCATCCACCTCGTGGCGGCCCAGGAAAATGTGCGGGCCGCTGTCGTTGAAACTGACGAAGGCTCCCTCCGTCGCGCGCACGAACAAGTGGTACCGGGCGGACAGCACAGGATTGCCAGATTCATCGTGCACACTGCTGCCGAGCTCGACTAGCGCGTCGAGCTTCCCGGCTGAGTGCTCATCCTCAGGCCAGAGGTGTTCGCGCAAGGCGCGAACATCGACCGGCCCACCGCTGAGAGCAGTCTTCAGTTCGACCATGGACTGCTCCGTGGCCAACGCGTCCGCCGGGTCGACACCGGGCGGGATCACATCAATAGGTTCGACTTGTGCGCGGTGGATGTCGAGCAGTTGCTCGCCGGTCAGGCGCCAGGTCGGCGTCGGCAGTTGGTTTTTGCGGACCGGCTCAACAAGGTCCTGGCGGTCGACGTCGCCCTCGATGTACTCGAAGGGAGCATCGAAAAGGTTTGCCGCGAACTCCATTGCCTCCCCGCGCGGGTCATTCCGCACCGAACCGGTCAGTGACGCCGACGTGGCGATGCACTGTAGGTCCGCTCCCGGAGCCACACGTTGCTTGAGCCTGCGAATCAGCAGTGCGACCTCGGAGCCCTGGGCACCGTCATAGACATGTGCCTCGTCCATGACGATGAATCGCCAGGTTCCGGCGTGCGGACCGTCGAACAGGTCGATGTCTATGGGACGCATTAGCAGGTATTCCAACATCGCGTAGTTCGTTAGGAGTAGATGCGGCGGCGTCAACCGCATCTCATCGCGGCTGAGCAACTCGTTGGGCAACCGAAGTTCGCCCGGATTATTCTGCAGGAAGCCGTTTTCAGCATCGCGTGCGTGGTCTTCGGTTTCACCGGTATAGCGTCCGAATGTGATCTGCGGCAGGCCCGCGAGAACCGCACGCAGGCGCTTCAGTTGGTCGTTCGCCAGGGCGTTCATCGGGTAGAGCAGCAGCGCCCGAACCCCTGGCCGCAACGTTCCCTTCGCCGACTCGGCGATTAGTGAGTTGATAATCGGGATGAGGAAGCTTTCGGTCTTGCCCGAACCAGTGCCAGTACTCACCACCAGGTTTCGGCCCTTAACGAACTTGCGGATCGCAGTTTCCTGATGGATGTACAGCGGCCTGTCGAGCGAGAACGACGATCCATGCGCGGCGATGAAATCCGGGTGCAGCACGCCTTCGTCGATCAACTGCCGGCACGTCGCACCTGTCTGGTACGGAGGCGTTATCTCCAGGATCGGGCCTTTGGTGAGGAGCCTGCTCGCGTCAATCTCGGCATCGAAAGCCGTTGCCAGGACTTCGTCACGCGGTGCCAGCAAGGTCTTGAGGTATCGCTTGTAGCTGCTTTCAATCTGCTGTGCGGTCTCCAGCGGATCCAGTCGGTCGATCATTCAGCCTCTCCAGTCAGGTCACCACGGCGGTCGTAGAGCACCAGGGCTTCAGCGATCAGAATGTCGTTAGCCACCATCGTCGGGCACAGATGGGACATGTGCGCCCAGTCATCGAGCAGGCCCCTGTTCAGGTACTGCCCACCAATGCGTTTGTGTGCTTCCAGGCGGGCAAGCAGTGCCAGGGTCAGGGATTGCACCGACATCAACATCCACGGATGCTCCTCGACGTCGACTCCGCTTAGCCGGTAGAGCCGTAAGGCAATAGTCTCGTAAGCCAGCAGGGAGGCCTTCTTGATCGGATTCCGCACTAGATCCAATTGGGTGGCGAAGTTGGCCGACCACCCCGCGGCCATCCACTCCTTTCGGTGGCACAATCCCTCATAGACTCCTGCGCGAAGACTCTCCGGGTGCAACTGTGCCTTCGGAATCTGTTGAATCTCAGCCAACTTCGCATCCACGCTATTTCCAAGAATGGAGCTGAGTTCGAGCACGGCCGGAGTGAAACAGGCGTCGTCGAATCGCACCGTCTTGCCTGTCTGCAGCAACTCCATCAGGGGTACACCCCCACGCTCTCTCAGATACGCGAGTGTTTCAGCGCGCTCGCCGCGGACCTTATGGCGCCGGTGAAACAGCGAGGGCAAATCCGCAAGTTCGACCATGCAGCCGAACCAAGGATGAGCGTGCAATTCGTTATGGGTCTGTTCCGCCGCAAAGCTGTGATTGACCAGTTCACTGCGAACAAAAGCGGCCATTTTGTCGCCGGCGGGAGTTGTGCCGTCCCCCAGACACTCCAGTGCTCTTCGCGGATCCTCTGCCAGCAGGACCGTCAGCTCTTTGAACCGCTTCATTCTGCCGTCGGCACGCAGACGAGTAAGGGCTACCCATACCTCATGAATTGCACCGACATTCACGGGAACTGGACCCGAGCCGCCGAGGAACCGTGCCAGCTCCCGCTGCTTGGGTGTGCCGTCAACGCGCCAACCTGATTGTGAAACGCGGAACGCGGTGTCGGGTGGTGAGGCCGGGCGTTCGATGTACACCCAAGGATCGTCGACGAAAAGTTGGCAGCGTAACTCCCCGCGGCCTACTAGATGCTGAGGCAGCCGCCCTCGCCCTGCCGTGAGCGGAATGACATCCGGCGCGTGCCACGGCGCAGTCGCACTCCAGACGTAAGCCGCCAGATCGTCGATGTCGGCAGCGTCGACGAATACCAATGTGTCGTGATCGACCAGTTCAACACCGGAAGCCAAGAGGCGTGGGCGAGCGACCAGCACAGCGACCGCGAGAACGCCCGCGTTCGTGTACAAGTTGGCGACAAGTGCTCCAGTTGGATGCGAACGGACCGTGTCGGCGAATTGCTGGGTTCGGGTCTCGAACACGTTGCCCTGCCGCCGCCGCGGGTGCGCGTCGAGTTGAAGCAGGTCACCATTTTCGGGGCGGTATCCGAAAGTGACGGCGTCGATACCGGGAGCGCGAATTGCGACGAACCGATCCTCGGCGAAGTCCTCGGGGTCGCAGATATCGGCACTCATCCTCCAGGGCACTGGCATCCCCGTTTCGCCGCTGCGGATCTCGATGTGCGGCGGTGTTAACACGAAATCCACGCTGCGATCCGCCGATCGAATGACTAGATCGGCAGTGGTCTTTCGGTGATCGAATGCGATTGCGCCAGGAGAGCTGAGTGCGAGGTCGACGCTCTGGACCGTGGCAGTGCAGGGCGTCAGACCCCCAGATTCTGGTATCCGAATAACCGGCTCGAAAGTTGTGTCGACTCCCTCGGCGAGGAACACCACACAGCGTGCGTCCGCTCCCATCGGGCCGGTGACGACGACTTCAAACAAGCCGATCTGCGATTCCTCAGCTTCGTCGAACGGATCAACACACGTTTCGACATCCTCGCCGCGCCAGGATTCGTCGACGATCCACTGCGATTCTCCAAAGCGTCGGACGCGCACATTCCAGACTGGTGCCGGATCGGCTCCGCTGGGCGGCAACAAGACCCATGGTCGCCTGCAGTAGACCGTTCGTCCCTCGGTCGTGCTCAGGCCCGCAACTTCGTCGCCCAAGACGAAGCGGGGGCGTGAGTCCTTTCTTACCCGACGCGGGGTACCAATCGGATTACCGTCGTGGGTCAGCTGCAGGGCATCCACGAGCTCTAGGTCGACGAACACAGCACTCCAGCCGTGCCAGCCGGCCGGGTGACCTGTGCCTTGGGTATCCACCTTCGTCGCTGTACGTGTGTCTACCAGTTCGTAGCCGTTCGGATAGATAGCCCACGCGCTGTCTTTGAGCCCGTCGTGTCGGCCGATCCATCGCCCAGCTTGGTCAAAGATCAGTAGCGGATCAGATTCCAAGACCAGTGGAAGCGACGTCCCAGCCGCGGCCGGCTGGGTAATGACGACCTCACGAACCGGACCGGGCACCGCGACGCGAGCAAGTGCAGCTTGGGAATCACTACCCCACCTCCGTACCGCGTGGACTTCGCGAACGTCACCGTCGAAGGACACCCACCATGCCTTGTCCGCCTCCTCCGAAGGTGCGGGTAGCACCAGAACGACCTCGTCATCCTGCACGCTATAACTGATCGTGGGATGTGTTGCCGCCCTAGAACTTAGCTGCTTCTTGTCCAGATGGAGCGGCGTGTTCATCAGCTGGAGGATCAGTTCATCGAGCAGTACTCCCGGTAGGCCTGTGGTCGAGGAATCCAACTCCGCGCCGAGAAGTGTTGGATCGGCGGTGCCGGCCTCGATGAACTCGATGATGCGATCGAGAATGTCTGCGGCGAACTCGGCTCCGTGTATCAAGAAGTTGCGGACAGGGACGTCTAGGGTGGTCGCGCGGTATTCCTTACCGGGCTCCTGCAGCCATTCCATGACACCGGAGCCTGTCGCTGGCCGCCCCTGCACGATGTGGTCGGTGATGATGTCCAACAAGTCTCGGAGGCAGTGAATCGGAATGCCGGCATGGAGTGCGAGGGTCATAACGTACTTGTTGCCACCCCCCTGCTCGATGTCGGGGAACCGGGCTAGTGAGAACTTGTCGAGCAGGGTCGACAATTGGCGACGAATCTCGTTCTCGAAATCGGCGTCATGGGATAGGCCGAGTTCTTCCCAGAAGCTCTGCCAATACGCACCCTGGTCATAGGCCAGCGCGGCATGACCGACCAGGCTCACCAAAGTCAGCGCCGGGTAGCGCTTGATGATCTTCTCGTGCGACCAACCTTGCTTTACCAGGTGCTCAGCTTCGCGGCCGAAGTTGTTCTGCGCTTCGCGGACCTCGTCTGCAGTGAAGTCGGTTTCGATAACGAGCCTGACCGGCGCCAACCGCTGCCGCCACTCGTAATCGGCATCGCTAATCCAGTCCGACAAAGGCGTCGACATGACAGCTGCTCCCCCAGGTCAGTTTGCTTACCCTGAGGCACTTTAGGTCAGCCTTACGACATCTATTGGAAAGTTCGCTTCGAAAGTATCTGTCAAGGCCGGTTGCAGTAGTGGCTGCGCAGCACTGGTCTTTCGCGGTCAGCGGTAAACAAGAAAAAGGGATACGCATGCAGATCAAAGCAAGCACTTCTTGGGAGAGCACAACGTTGGAGCGCATCCACCAACGCCGCCCCTATCCCCCCGACTTCACCAACCTGATCGGAATCTGTTCCTGCCCAGGCCGGGTCATCTGGCACACGCCCTGCTGCACCGCGGTCAGCTGACCATCCAGGGTCTGGGCGTTCCAGACGAACTGCATGATGCCCTTGGTGGTGGTCTTGTCCGGGCAGATCGGCACCTGGCCCTTGAGCGTCATCACCCAGGTGTGCCCGCCGCGGTAGTACGCCTGCCCGTCGAGCGTCGCCGAATGCACGTCGGACTCACACCCGATCGACACCTGAGCGCACTGCGGCGTGATGGTCCAGGTGTCCAGCTTGCTGTTGGGCCCGAGCACGTCATAGGTGCCGGCCAGGATGTCGCCGTCAGCGTGCGCCACCGGGGCAACACCGAGCATTGCGAAGCACAGCGCTGCGCCCACCGAAGCCACCCGGCTACCGGTCGTCATGCGAGCTCCTTCAGGAACGAGTTCGATCAAGATCTCCCGAACCGTATCCCACGAGCCCCGCGAACCGGCAGTTAGAGCTTTTCTAACCAGGCACTATCCGGCGGCCAGGGCCAGCTCGACGGTGACCAGTCGGTGCCCGCCGAGGAATCCGCCGAAGTCCGCCGAGTCCACCCGCGGCAGCCCGCTGACCCCGTCCACCGCGTCGACCAAAGCCGCCGACGGCACCGGCTCGATCAGGTAGATGCTCGACGCCGGGGCGACCGCGGCAGCACCGCCAAACAGGTTGCGCAGCCCGTTGAACAGCAGTGTCAGCCCGGACGCCGCACTGAGCAGCAGTGTCGCCGCCGTCCCGATCACCCCGCCGACGATGGCACCGACCGGGTTGTCACCCAGCAGCGACCCGATGCCCTGGCCGATCGCCATCCCGAAGGCGAACTGCAGCGGCGGGCTGAGAAGCACCGCGTTGATCACCGTGTTGATCACATCGGTGGGCGGCGTTCCATTGGCGAGGTCCACGACAACGTTGCTCAGCAGCGTCTGTGCCGCGGAGTTGGACACCAGCGAGTCGACCGCCCCCTGGACCAGCTTGCCGGCCACCGAACCGAGCCCGGACCCGAGCACCTGGGTAATGACGTCCTTCGCCGCCCCGGAGACAGCCCCCTGCACCGCCGGCACATCCAGCGTCGCCTTGAGTACCTGGGCCGTGAAGGCGTCGATGGCGGCCTTGACCGCCGGGTTGGCCGCCAACGTCTGCAGCGCGGCCTGGATCGCGGCCGCCACCGTGGTGCCGCCGAGCACCGCGGTGACGATCTGGCTGGTCGCACCCGACAGCGCCGCCGGCACCCCGGTCTGCGCCAGGAAGCTGCTGACCGCGCCGCCGACCGCGGCGGCAAGGTCGGCCGCCGCCGACGGGTCGGCCAGGATGCTCACGATCGCGGGGCCATAGGTCGGGCCGAGCAGCCCACCGACGAGCGACTGCACCGCCGGGTTGCCCGCCAGCTGGGTGATCAACGACGTCGCCGTCGAAGCCAGCGCTGAGATCAGCGGCGTATCAGTCACCACCGAGTTCACCACACTGCTCAGCGTCGACGCCAGCGCCGTACGGATGGCCGAACTCGCTTGCAGTGCAGCCAATGCCCCATGGATGATAGTTCCGAGGTCCGTCCCGTTGAGCAGAGCCGTGGCGGCGTTCTGCGCCGCAGACGTCAACGCGGTCACCACACCGGACTGGCCGAAGAACGCGGTCAACACCGAACCCGTCACGGCACCCAGCTCGTCACTGAACACCGGGTTGGCCAAGAGGCCGGCCACCGCAGCGCCGACCGCCGAGGCGATCTGCTGCCCACCCGTGTAGCTGCTCAGCGCGGTGGACAGGAAACCTGCGATCTGCCCGCCGACGGCCGTCGACACCGCGGAATTCCCGACGATTCCGGACACCACGTCGGAGACGAACGCGCCCAGCGCCGGCAGCAGACCCGGAGCCGCCAGCACGGTCTGCACCACGTCGTGCACGACTTGCCCCACCACGGGGGCCACCTCGGTCTTCAGCGACGGCCACGCAGCGGACAGCGCCGCGAACAGATTTTGACCGCCCAGAACCTTCGGGAGCACCGCATCGATCACATCGGCCAGGACCACGGGGATCTGGTCGTTACCAACAGCCGATGCGACAACCGCCAGGAAGCCTTGCACCGCAGCGGAATTCGCCAGCAGGTTCTGTACCGCGCCGCCGATCGCTGAGGCCACCCCGGATGCGACCGGGCTGCCGCCCAGCGCCGACGTCAGCTTCTGCGTAATCACCTGGCCGACCCACGTCCGCACCGACGAGTTGCCGCTGAGCTGGGTGACCAGGTTGTTCACGTTGGTGGACAGGGCGGAGCGCACAGCGGGATCACCCAGCAGGCCGAGGACCGCGTTGCCGATCGTCTGACCGACGCCATTCTGGATGCTCGTGTTGGCCAGCAGTGTCTGCAGCGCGGCGGCCACCGCAGCCTGGGGATTGCCACCGGCACCGACCGCCGTGGCGACCGAACTGGCGAACGTCCCCAGCGCGTCGGCGACCCCGTCCTGGCAGAGCAGGCCGCGGCAGGTGACAACGTCGCCGACCTGCACGCCGCCGACCAATCCGGCGAGCACCGAGGCCAACGTCGCGTCGACCGCCGGAGTGGTCAGCAGGTTGGTGAGCGAGGTGCCGATCGCTGTGCCGATGGTGGTGGCGACCGAGCCGCCACCCAGTGCCGAGGTCACCGACTGGCCGAGCGCACTGCCCAGGAACGACACGAATGCGGTGGACGGCTGCGCCCAGGACGGGCTGCTGACCCCGGTCAGCACATTGACCGCGGTGCTGATCCCGGTGGACATCGCGCTCTGCACGCCGCCGTTGGCGAGGAAGGTCGGCAGGTTACTGGCCAGCGCAGCGGCGCTCTGCGAAATGTCCTGGCCGACAAGGTCCTCGAGGGTGTAGTCCGTGGCGGCCAGGGCGGCAGCCAGTTCCGTCAAGCCCCACCCGTTGGGAACCAGAGTCAGGCTCTGGAAGAACGTGCCGAAGGCGTTCTGGAAGGCGGTGTTGTTCAACACGCTCTGCGCCAGGGCGGCCACTGCGTTGCCGACGACTACGGCTGCCTGGGAGGGCACACCCGCGCCCGTGAGCCCGCCGGCAACCTTGGTGACGACGTAGTTGAGGAAGTTGGTATTGCCGGCCAGGCTCGAGAGCGCGCCGTTGACCGAGTCGCCGAAGTAGTTGTCTCCGAACAACTCCACCGCGACGGGGATGAAGGCGTCGGCGGCAGCCTGTGCGGCGGGGCTGAGCCCGGCGTAGTTGATGCCGGTCTTGATCAGATCGGTCAGCGCCGGTGCGACGACGTCGTTCCACAGCGACCACTGGACCGGGTCGACCGTCACTGTTTGACCCGTCACGTTGGTGTTGCCATTGACCGCGGTGGCGGCACCGACGGTCTTCGGACCGCCGACGGCCGCGGCCGAGCCGGTCGTCCCGTCCTTACCCTTCTTGCCGAAGAAGCCGGCTTTACCGCCCTTGCCGCCCTGTGCGGTGAGGCTGGCACCGTTGCCGCCGTCACCGCCGTTGCCGGCGATCAAACCGCCGTTGCCGCCGTTGCCGCCGGCACCACCGTTGACTCCGACGACGCCGTTGGCGCCCTTGCCGCCGTTGCCGAAGAAGACCGCCGAGCCGCCGTCGCCTCCGTTGAACCCGTCACCGCCGTTGCCGATGAAACCGGCCTTGCCGCCGTTGCAGGCGCCGCTGAGGCAGGCACCCTCGTAGCTGGTGTAGGTGTAGCCGTTGCCGAAGAGGATGCCGGCGTCGGGATGGTCGGCGGTGCCGTCGCCGATGAAGATCCGGATGAACGCCGCCACCGGGTCGACCGCCACGGCGGACGCGACGGGTTGGCTGGTGGTCACCGACGCTGCCGCGGGTGCGACGGCCGTGGAGTTGGCGGTCTCGCGGCGGCTCACGGCCGCTGCGGCCCACGCGAACGGCGCGACCAACTGCGACAGCGGGTCGTTGCCCCCGGCCAGCCAGTCCAGCGGGCCCTGGTCGGTCGCCGACAGCGATCCCCGCGGTGCGGCGGCGGTGAGAACCGGAGCGGCTGGCGTCGCTGTCGGCGCGTCGGCGGTCGGATTCGTCTCGACCGGCGAAACCTCGCCCACCGCAACAGTATTGGTGTCCGTGGTATTGCCGTCGGTGGCCCCGAGGTGGATGCGCCGCGCGGAGGTGGCGGCGCCGGATTCGACGCTGGCGGCGCTGGCCGGCTTGTCGGTTGCGCGACCCTTGCCGCCGTTGCTCGACGCGGCACTGCCGGGGCTGTGGTCCGCGGCGGCCTTGCGGGCGCTGTGCGCCACTGAGGACCCCGGCGTCTTTCCCGAGTCGCCGGCACCGGTGTCGGCTGCTGCAACGGGCATACCGGCGATCGCTCCGCCGACACCCAGGGCCACGGCCAGTGCGCCGACCCGTCCGACGTAGTGGCCTTTGTGTCCCATTCCCATTGTTGCAACCCCCGATTTGACGCCTGAGAAAGATCTGTCAGTCAGAGATATCACAGCGGCGTGGACCATGGCGCCATTTGCTGATGGCAAGCAGCTAAACAGCCGGTAGCCGACCCGTTCAGGCCACCGCCACCTCGATGAGGAACCACGGGCTGTCCGTCGAGGTCGCTTGACGCAGCTGCGAGGAGCCTCGCCCGTCACCGAGGGTCGCCTCAGGGCGGACGGCGGCCGCCGGGACCAGCAGCAAACTGCTGCCGGCCGGGTTCGGGAGCGGGCCACCGAAGAGCGCACTGATCTTTTCGATGAGCAACGCAGTACTGGCCGTAAGCCCGATCGCCACCGCGGCGCCCGTCCCGACGATATTGCCGATGAGAGTGGCAATCGGGTTGTCGCCGAACAGTGAACCCACGCCGCGGCCGATCGCGTACCCGAACGCGTACTGCAGGTTCGGGGTGGTGATGACGGCCTGCACCACGGTGCCGGCGAGCTGGTCGGTCGGCGTTCCGCTGAGGACGTCGAGGGCGAGCGTGGAGATCAGGCCCTGCACGGCCGGATCCGACAGCAGCGACGCCACTGCCGCCTTGGCGACTCCGCCCAGGGCCGAGTCCACCAGCGGGTTGTCCAGCACGGTGCCCTTGAGCAGGTTGGTCACCAGATCCCCCACCGCGTCACTCGCCGCTTGCTGGACGGCGGGCAGGCTCAACACCGACTGGAGCGCACCGGGAGTCACCACTTCGATGGCCTTCCTGATCGCCGGATTGGCCGCCAAGGCCGCCAGCGCGGCTTGCACCGCAGCATCGACGCTGGTGCCGCCCAACACCGTCGCGGCGAACTGGCTGGCGATCGAGGACAGCGCGGTCGCTACCCCCGGTTGCGCCAGCACACCGCTGAGCAGGGCGCCCAGACCGGCGGCTAGGTCGGCGGCGGTGTGGGGAGTCGCGAGGATGCTCACCACGACCGGGCCGTAGGTGGGCCCGAGTAGTCCGTTGATGTAGGCCTGAACAGCGGGGCTCGGCGCCAACTGGGCGACCAAGGTCTCCACCGTCGAACCCAGCGCAGAGATCAGACCCGAATCGGTCACTGCGGCATACACCGCGGCGCCAGCGGTGCTGATGACGGCCGAGACGAACGGCTGATTCGCTTGCAGCCCTTGCCATGCCGTAGCCAACGCCGCACTCAGATTGCTCCCGGACAACAGTGCCGTGACGAGCTGATCGGCCGCGTGGGACAACGCCGCCGCAACCCCTTGGGCGCCAACGAGATCCGACACCGTCTGGCCGAGTGCCGACAGCAGACCGTCAATGGCGGCCGAGTCGGCCAGGAAATGCTGCACGGCCGCGCGTGCCGCATCGGCGACCGCCGTTGCCAGCGGGGTGTTGTTCAGCACCGAACTGACGATGCCGGCGACCTCTTGGCCGATCCACGCCCGGATCGATTCCTGGCCGGCAGCCCCCGCGAGCACGTCGTGGGCAAAAGCGCCCAACGCGGAGAGCAGTCCCGGCGAGGTCAGCAACGTGTTCACCGCAGTACCGACGGCAGCGCCGGCGCCCTGCTGGAATGCGCTCTTACCCAACAGCGTCTGCACCGCCACCGCCGGGTCGGTGCCGGCGACCACCGCCGACACGATCTGACCGGCCGCATCGGCCAAGGCGGCAACGACCCCGGGGGCGTTCAGCAGGGTCGACACCGCGGAACTGATGACAGCCAGTGCCCCGTCGACGCCCGCGGTGTTGGCGAGCAGGCCCTGCACAGCGGCGTTGAGCTGGCTGCCGAATGCCGAAGCGGCAGCGCCGCCACCCAATGCTGTTGTCGCCCAATCCCCGACGAGTTTCCCGACGAAGGTCTGGATCACGGTGTTGCCGGCCAGTGTCGTGACGATGTCGGAGACCGCGGTACCGAGGCCCTGCAGCACCGCGGAGTCGCCGAGCAGTGACGCCACCGCATCCTTGACCGCCGCTCCGGCGCCGGACTGAACGGTCGTGCTGCTCTCCAGCGATTGCACAGCGGTGGCCACCGCCTCGGACGGATCCATCCCCGCCGCCAAGTGCTGGGCGAGCAGCCCCGCGACGTCGGAGAGAGCAGTGATCACGCCACTGTGGTTCAGCAGACCGGAGATGGCCGAACCTGCCACGTTGCCGATCCCGTCGACGACCTCCGCGTTGCCGAGTAGATCGGCGATCGCAGCGCTTACCGTGTTACCAACCAGAGTGCTGAATCCGGCTGTGGCAGGGTTGTTTTGGAGCTCGCTGGCCAGCCACTGGCCAACCTGCGCCGCAATGGCCTGCACGGCGCCGGTCTCAGACAATGCCGTGCTGATGAACAAGGTGGGTACGACGCCCAACGCCGACACGACACCCGGGCTGTTCAAGAGTGCCGAGAGAGCATCATTGGTCGCGGCACCGACGCCGGTGGCGACCTGGCCCAGCAGCGCCGTCAAGGCTGCCTGCACGGTGGCGGCGGTGGCAGTCCCGTCGAGAACGTCGGTAGCGATCTGCTGGGCGGTGGCGATCAGGGCGGCAGGCACACCCGTCTGGCCGAAGAATCCGCTCACCGCCGCGCTGACCGCAGCGCCCAGCCCCTGACCGAAGGCCGAATCCTGAAGCAGCGCATTGATTGTCTGGTCCACTGCGGCGCCCAGAGCTGTACCGAGAGTGGTGTTGCCGAGCTGCTCGGCCACCCATTGGCCAGCCAACTGGGAGACGAAGTTAGGCACGTCGGGCGACAGCAAGAGCCCGTCGATCAGGGCTCCGGCCGCAGATGCGAGGGCCTGTTGGACCCCCGAAAGCTCCAACTGCGTTTGCAATTCGTCGAGTGCCGCGCTGACGGTAGCCTGGATCGTGCTCTCAACACCGTATTCCGATAGGAACAAGTTGACGGCATTCTGTGCGGCTACCGTGGTCGAGGTTCCGCCGGCGACGTCATTGATGAACTGTGTCCCGGCTTCCACCAGCGCGGAGACGGTGTTGTCATTCAGGAATGTATCGACGCCGGTGCGCACTATCGATGAAACCAGTTCGCTCATCGAGTTGTTGGCCAACAGCGCATACACCGCCTGTTCGGCGGCGTAGCCGATGGCAGTGCTCAGACCGGCGGTCAACGGATTCTTGTTAAGTTCGGTCGTCACGAGTTGACCGAGCCACTGGCTGGCGTACGACTTCACGTCAGGATCAAGCAGCAGCCCTTCCGCCAGTTGGCTGAGGGATACGCCGACGAGCTGTTGGACATCAGACAAACCCAACAATTCGCTTTCTAAGCCTGTTAGTGCGGCTACCAGAGTCGGCGCCAGCGCAGCCGTGACGGCGGGGTTGGCCTGGAAGTCGGCAATCACTGTCGCGGAGGGTTCTTGGTTGATCAAACCCTCGATGAGAACCTTGACGGCATCGGGGATTCCGTTCTGGGCGAGGAACGTGCTGAGGGCACCGCCCACCATTGCGCTCAACCCGGTAGCCACTTGACCACCGAGGTTGCCGTCGGCAGTGAGGAAGGTCTGCACCGCGAGGCCGATCTGTACGGCAGCGGCCAGTCCGATTGGACCACCGCCCAGCGCCGAGGTCAGCGAGGGAACGATCAGCTGGTTTACTGTCCAACCGAACTCATCGGCTTCCTCGACTGGGATAGCTCCGTCGGAAGGTGTCTGCTCTCCAAGCAGCACTCGGATGAACGTTTCCGCGG
This sequence comes from Mycobacterium sp. DL592, assembly GCF_011694515.1. Classification (NCBI taxonomy): domain Bacteria; kingdom Bacillati; phylum Actinomycetota; class Actinomycetes; order Mycobacteriales; family Mycobacteriaceae; genus Mycobacterium; species Mycobacterium sp. DL592. Next base: position 4,315,824 of record NZ_CP050192.1, read on the forward strand.
TGTCGACCAAAGTTGTCTGAACTTCACCGTCACTCAGCGCAATTGCGATTTCGTTTGCGACTGGTTCAGCACTGACCTTTTCAAGGAGGTGGAGGAGGCTGCCCTCGCCAGCAACGAAGTCCACCAACGCATCCAGTGCATCGCCGGGCAAGCCCTCGAGCAATTTCGCCGTGTAGTGGCGGACCGCGTCATCACTGAATAGCACCACTATTGCGGTGGCGACCGTGTTCCCGATGATGTTGGCAACATCCTGCTGCGCCGTGGCCGGTGTCGAGATGAGCGCCAGCGCCGGCTCGACCGCTGCAGCAACGGTTTCGGCGACGTAGGTGACGAAGGTTGAATCCTGGATGATGTCGAGGATGTCGGACTTGATCTCACCGGTATCACCAGCAAGTGCCCAGGCGGCGATCGCCACCAGCTTCTCGTAGATGTACACCGAGAGACTGGCGCCCACCACCGGCGGCGTCGTGACCGCCTCCGCTGACAGCGCAACCGCCGCCGAACCCCCGGACGAGCCGGAGATCAACCCACCCGCTCCCCCTGCGCCGCCAGCGCCGTCGTTCTGCGGACCGCTGCTGGCCGTCCCGCCGGCCCCGCCCTTACCGCCATTGCCGACGAGAACCGCACTGCGGCCGCCGGTTCCGCCCGCACCGCCCGCGGTCACACCGTTGCCGCCGTTCCCGCCGGCGCCGCCGTTGCCGTCGAAGAACCCGCCGTCACCGCCCTTACCGCCGTGACCGCCCGCACCGGAGACCACCGTCGCGCCGTCACCGCCGCGCCCACCGTCGCCCATCAACAACCCACCCCGGCCGCCGTTGCCGCCGGCACCGCCGTTGATGCCTTCGACTCCTTGGCCACCGGCGCCGCCGTTACCGAGCAGGACCGCCGAGCCGCCGTCACCGCCGTTGAAACCGTTACCGCCGTTGCCAATCAGTCCGGCCCTGCCGCCGTTGCATGCGCCGCTTTGGCACGCACCCTCGTAGCTGGTGTAGCTGTAGCCGTTGCCGAACAGGATGCCGGCGTCGGGATGATCGGCGGTGCCGTCGCCAACGAAGATTCGGATGAAGGCGGCCAGCGGGTCGACCGCGAGGGCGGAGGCGATCGGCTGGCTGGTGGTCACCGAGGCCGCCGCGGGTGCAGCGGCGGAGCTGTTGGAGGTCTCCCGTCGGCTGACCGCCAGCGCGGCCCATGCCAACGGAGCGGTCAACGCGGCAAGAGGATCATCTCCAGCGGCCAGGGAGCCCGGCGAACCACTGGTCGCCGACAGCGAGCCGCGGGGTGAAGCCACCGTGAGCACCGGAGGCGACGGCTGCGCAGCGTCGGCGGCGGCGACGGGAGCGTCTGCGGTCACCGTCGACGAGTCGGCCGCCGTGGGTGTCACCGACTCGGGTGCGTCGGAACTTGCGGTGCTGCCGGTGTGAATTCGGCGAGCCGATGTTCCGCCCGCAACCTCCGTGCTGGCCGCACTGGCGGGCTTGTCCGCCCCTGCGCCCTTGCCGGCGTTGCCAGACGAAGTGCTGCCCGTACCGCGCTCCGCGGCGGCCTTGCGGGCACTGTGCGCCACCGACGACCCCGGCGTCTTGCCCGAGTCGACGGGACCGGTGTCGGCGGCCGCGATCGGCAGCCCCGCGATGAATCCGCCTACACCGAGCGCGACCGCCAACGCGCCGACTCGGCCCACGTACAGACGCTTATGTGAACTCCCCATAGCTGCCACCCAATTTGACGCGTGAGAAAGATACGTCTGACAGGGATATCACAGGTCCGCACGCCACGCGCGCCATTTGCTGATGGCAAATAAATCGTTCAGCAGGCCTTATCGGGGCGGTCGACTACTGGTTGCCCCGCTTGCTTCCACCGGTCGCGGACGAGTTTCCACTGCTCTTGGCGGCCGCTCCGCTCTTCGCGGCGGACTTGCCGCTCTGCGGGTTGACCGCCGACGCTCCGCCGATACGGAAGTTGTTGATCGCGATGCCGGGGTTGACCTTGGTGACCGACTGGCCGGTCGTGAAGATGGTTCCGGCCAGGACGAGCGGTCCCGGGCCGGCGTTGACGGTGTTGGAGCCGCCGAGGATGTTGAATCCGGCGGTGAAGTTGCCGCCCGGCCCGCCGCCGTTGATGGTGTTGCCGTTGCTCAGCGAATTGAGCACCGTGTTCCAGTTGGAGCCGACGCCGCCGACGGTCAGGTTGTTGTTGCTGCCGATGATGTTGCGCACCGAGTTCTGATTCCCCCCATCGGAAACCAGCTTGTTGTTGGTGCCGCCCAGCAGGTTACTGGCGACGTTATTGAAGCCGTTCGTGATCCCCACGGTGTTGTCGGTGCCGAAGATGTTCTGCGCGGTGTTGCCGAAGCCGCCGGCGATCGCGATGGTGTTGCCGCCGCCGAACAGGCTGCGAGCCGCGTTCTGATATCCGCCGGCGACGGTGACGACGTTGCCGTCGCCGAAGATGCTGCGGCCCCAGTTCAGGTAGCCGCCCAACGTCTGCACGGTGTTGTTGCTGCCGAAGAGGCTGCTCGCGGTGTTCACCAGGCTGCCGTTGGTCTGGACGGTATTGCCGTTGCCCAGGATGCTGGTGGCCCAGTTGAAGATTCCGCCCTGCGCCGACACGATGTTGTTGCTACCGAACAAGTTGGTCGCGAGGTTGATCACCGACCCGGCCCCCGAGAGACCCGACTCGACGGTGTTATTGCTGCCGCCGACATTGGTGGCAATGCCGAACTGGCCAGCTGACGTGACGTGCATGCTGGTCGGATTCCCGGCCGTCCCAGTACCGAACAGGTTGATGGCCACGTTGCCGCCGGCACCGGCGCCACCGGCCGTCACGGTGCTGCTGTTCGTCGGGGCCCACGGCGCGGTGACGTTCAGCGCGATGTTGGCACCGAGATTTCCGAACAGACCCGAACCCTTGGTGATGGCGGAGCCGTTGGGGCCGAGCTGGGTGGCGAAGGCGAACAGACCTCCGGCGTTGGCCGCCGACCCGTCACCGACCGCGGTAGCGAAGGTGAAGGCGTCACTGGTGGTCGCCGCGGAGTTCGTGCCGAGGGCGAAGGCCGCGCCGAACAATCCGGTGGCATTCGCGGTGGCGCCGTTGCCGATCGCGATCGCGATGCTCAGGGGAGTGCTGGTGCAGTCGGCGCTGTTACCGAGACCGAAGAACGAGGCGCACGTGGCGTTCGCGGTGGGAGCCGATCCCAGCGCTCCGGCGAGCAACCCCGTCGCGGCGGCGCCGGCCGCCAGCACGCTTGTGATCACGGCACGAGACTTCACAGTGGTGGCCATAGTGCCGCTCCCCTTTAGATAAATTGACGTCGGCACAAGATGCTAGAGCAGCAAGACAACATTGGCCCCCACAATGCAATCAAGCCCGTCGCAAGACGGGCTTTAACACACAGAACGTGGCAGGTACAGGATTCGAACCTGTGTAGGCTTTCGCCGACGGATTTACAGTCCGCTCCCATTGGCCGCTCGGGCAACCTGCCGGGTCGCGCCGCACCGGGAACCGGTTTGGTGCGAGTAGCAGGGTACAACGAGGATGTACCCCAAACACAAACCGGCCGATCACACCGAGGAGGGGTCCAATGGCGGATTCATCGTTCGACATCGTCAGCAAGGTCGACCGCCAGGAGGTCGACAACGCGCTGAACCAGGCGGCCAAGGAGCTGTCCACCCGGTTCGACTTCCGCGGCACCGACACCACCATCGCCTGGAAGGGCGATGAGGTCATCGAGCTCGTCAGCTCCACCGAGGAGCGCGTCAAAGCCGCCGTCGACGTCTTCAAGGAAAAGCTGATCCGCCGCGACATCTCCATGAAGGCGTTCGATGCCGGCGAACCGCAGGCCAGCGGCAAGACCTACCGGGTCAGCGGCACCCTCAAGCAGGGCATCGACCAAGAGCACGCCAAGAAGATCAACAAGCTCATCCGCGACGAAGGCCCCAAGGGCGTCAAGTCCCAGGTCCAGGGCGACGAGATCCGGGTGAGCTCCAAGAAGCGCGACGACCTGCAGGCTGTCATCGCTCTGCTCAAGGGCGCCGATCTCGACGTCGCCCTGCAGTTCGTCAACTATCGGTAGAACCGGTAGACCAAGGGCCCTCGCTCAACCCACCGGCTAGTGCCTAATGTGGTGACCGAGACCACATAACGCACGAAGCGAGGACCGCGATGACCGCTACCCCGGAGATTGCCCCGAAACTCGCCGAGCAGGACGGCGGCGTCTTGGACGTCGTCATCATCGGCGCCGGTTTCTCCGGGATCGGCGCCGCCTACCGGATCACCGAACGCAACCCCGGCACCCGCTACGTCATCCTGGAACGCCGCGACCGTATCGGCGGTACGTGGGACATCTTCCGCTACCCCGGCGTGCGCTCGGACTCATCAATCTTCACCCTGTCCTGGCCGTGGGAGCCGTGGACCCGCAAGGAGGGCGTGGCCGACGGCGACCACATCCGCGAGTACATGGAAGACACCGCCCGCAAGCACGGCATCACCCCGCACATCCGGTTCGACACCCACGTGCTGTCCGCGGACTGGGACTCGGCCACCGACACCTGGACCGTCCACGTCAACGAGGACGGCACACCGAAGGCCTACCGCAGCCGATTCGTCTTCTTCGGCTCCGGCTACTACAACTACGACGAGGGCTACACCCCCGAGTTTCCCGGCATCGAGAAATTCGCCGGCACCGTGGTGCACCCGCAGTTCTGGCCCGAGGACCTCGACTACACCGGCAAGAAGGTGGTCGTCATCGGCAGCGGGGCCACCGCGGTGTCGCTGATGCCCGCCTTGGCCCGCAAGGCCGCCAAGGTGACGATGCTGCAGCGCTCGCCGAGCTACCTGTTCTCCGGCTCGCGGGTGAACCCGCTGAACGAGGCCATCCGAACGACGTTGCCGCGCAGGGCCTCTCATATGACCGTGCGATTCATCGCGACACTCTTCGAAGGGTCGACATGGCTGCTGTCGCGCCGCACCCCGGAGGTGATGAAGAGCCTCATCCGCGCGCAGAACAAGAGCCTGCTGCCGCCGGGATATCCGGTGGACGTGCACTTCAAGCCGCACTACAACCCGTGGGATCAGCGGATGTGCCTGGTGGCCGACGGCGACATGTTCGAGGCGATCTCCGACGGCCGCGCCGAGGTGGTCACCGACCACATCGACCACTTCGACGAAACCGGCATCGTGCTGAAGTCCGGTGAGCATCTGGACGCCGACATCGTCGTTACCGCCACCGGCCTGCAGCTGCAGGCACTCGGCGGTGTGCGAATCAGCTTGGACGGCAACGAGATCAAGCCGCAGGACCGGTTCTCCTACAAGGCGCACATGCTCGAGGACGTGCCCAACCTGATCTGGTGCATCGGCTACACCAACGCCTCCTGGACGCTGCGCGCCGACATGACCGCACGCTCAACGGCCAAGCTGATGGAGTACATGAAGGCCAACGGGTTCACCCACGCCTCCCCGCATCTGGGTGGCCAGCCGATCGCCGAGAAGCCGCTGTGGGATCTGCAGGCGGGCTATGTGCTGCGCAACCTGCACGCGCTACCGAAGTCGGGCACCAAGCGGCCATGGGTCACTCGGCAGAACTACTGGGCCGACACCATCGACCACCACTTCATCGACAAGATCGGCGAGGACATGACCTTCGGCCGGGTCGGCTCGCCGCTGAGCGCCGACGTCGCGGTGCGCGCGGGTGGGACGGCGAAGAAGGCGGTGGCTGCGTCGGCGGTCGCCGCGGTCGCCGTCCTGGCGGTGGCGCGAGCGCGCAAGGCTCGCCGGACGGCGTAGTCGGTCCCAATTGCCGAACTCCATGTAAACAACCAACTTCGGCAATAACCTGAACGCCATGACACCTGACCGCCGCGAACCCAATGTCGTCGTCCTCGGCGGAGGCTCCTGGGGAACCACTGTGGCCTCCATCTGTTCCCGCCGCGGCCCGACCCTGCAGTGGGTCCGTTCGGAGGAGACTGCCGAGGACATCAACAAGAACCATCGCAACTCCAAGTACCTCGGTGACGAGGTGGAGCTGTCCGAAACTCTGCGTGCGACCACCGATTTCGCCGAGGCGGCCAGTTGCGCCGACGTGGTGGTGATGGGTGTCCCCAGCCACGGCTTCCGCGGGGTGCTCACCGAACTCGGCAAGGAGCTGCGCCCCTGGGTGCCGGTGGTCAGCCTGGTCAAGGGCCTCGAGCAGGGCACCAACCTGCGGATGAGCCAGATCGTCGACGAAGTACTGCCCGGCCACCCGGCCGGAATCCTGGCCGGACCCAACATCGCCAAAGAGGTCGCCGAGGGCTACGCCGCGGCTGCCGTGCTGGCCATGCCCGACCAGAACCTGGCCGCCAACCTCGCAAAGATGTTCCGCACCAAACGATTCCGCACCTACACCACCGACGACGTCGTCGGCGTCGAAATCGCCGGAGCCCTGAAGAACGTCTACGCTATCGCCGTCGGCATGGGCTACTCGCTGGGCATCGGCGAGAACACCCGCGCCATGGTGATGGCCCGCGCCGTGCGCGAGATGTCCAAACTCGGCGAAGCCGTCGGCGGCCAGCGCGACACGTTCTCCGGCCTGGCCGGCATGGGCGACCTCATCGTCACCTGCACCTCCAAGCGCTCCCGCAACCGCCACGTCGGCGAAGAGTTGGGCTCAGGCAAGACCGTCCAGGAGATCATCGACTCGATGAACCAGGTCGCCGAGGGCGTCAAAGCCGCCAGCGTCATCATGGAGTTCGCCGAGAAGTACGGCATCAACATGCCGATCGCCCGGGAAGTCGACGCAGTCGTCAACCACGGGGCCACCGTCGAGGACGCCTACCGCGGACTGATGGCCGAGAAGCCCGGCCACGAAGTGCACGGCTCGCGGTTCTAGCCTGGCGGAAGTGACGGGAAGTACGGGTTGGTGCCCTGCGGCCGATCCAGCATCGGGCTGGGCCCTGAGGTAAAGGTCGCGGTCGGGCCGACGACGAAGCCCACCTGGTCGTGCTGGTTGACGCACGCCACCACGCCGCCGCCGTCAACCCCGCAGCTGATCTCACGGAAGCCCAGGCGCGTGTTCGGCGGCAGCGGCTTGACCGGGCCTGCGGAGGCGAAGATCGGCTGCCCCGTCGACGAGAAGCCCGGTTCGCCGGAGGCGCCGGCGCTGACCAGGTTCGCCCCGTCCGGCGCGCCAGGCAGCGGCCCACTGCAGCCGTAGGTGGTGTTCTGCTTGTTGATCACGCATGTCACACCGGGCGGACCGGCGAAGGCGTACCAGTTGCCGCCCATCACGGTGTAGTCCACCGGGCTGATCGGGGTGTAGACGTTGACGTTGGGAAGCACGGGCGCGGGGGCAGGCGTCGGATCGGCCCCGGCGCTGCCCGCCAGACCGACCGCCGCGGTAGCGCCCAGCACGCCGATCAGGATTCTGCTCAGCATCCGCCCACCCTATTCAGTCGCTTGCTTTGTTGCACTGTCGGCGTTCGGCGGCCCAGCGTTACCCCGGCTGCTCCGCCGCCTGCGCCAGCTGGCTCAAAATCGCATGAAATGGGGCCGGATTGTGCGATTTTGCGACTGCTCGCGGGACCCCAGGGGTTACAGCCCCGCCATTTTCTCCAGGCGCGCGATCCGGTCCGGGATCGGCGGGTGGGTGGAGAACAGCTTGCCGATCTTCTCACCGGAGCGGAACGGGCTGGCGATCATCAGGTGCGCCTGGTCGGCCAGCTGCGGGTTCGGCGGCAGCGGCGCGGCTTCCACACCACCGCTGATCTTGCGCAGCGCCGAGGCCAGCGACAGCGGGTCGCCGGACAGCTCGGCACCGGACTCGTCGGCCTGGTACTCCCGCGACCGCGAGACCGCCAGTCGGATCAGCGTCGCGGCGATCGGGCCGAGCAGCGAAACCAGCAGCAGCGCAAAAGGATTCGCGCCACCTTCGCGGTTGCCGCCGAAGGCCCCGGCGAACATCGCCATGTTGGCCAGCGCGGTGACCACCGAGGCGAGAGCGCCCGCGACACAGGAGATCAGGATGTCGCGGTTGTAGACGTGGGAGAGTTCATGGCCCAGGACGGCACGCAGTTCACGTTCGCTGAGCAGGTTCAGAATGCCGGTGGTGACGCACACCGCGGCATTGCGTGGGTTGCGCCCGGTGGCGAACGCGTTGGGGTTGGCGGTGTCGCTGATGTAGAGCCGCGGCATCGGCTGGTGCGCGGTGGTGGCCAGCTCACGCACCATGGCGTAGATCTGCGGAGCCTGCACCTCGGTGATGGGCTGGGCGTGCATCGCGCGCAGCGCCAGCTTGTCGGAGTTGAAGTAGACGTACACGTTCATGCCGATCGCGAAGATCAGCGCCAGGAACATGACGTTGCGGCCGAACAGCGAGCCGAGGAAGACGATAAAGGCCGACATCCCGACGAGCAGAACGAACGTCTTGAGCCGGTTGGTGGTCGGATGCCAGGTCATCGGGTTTCCTCCTACGAACGCACTCTTCGGCAGACTAACGCCCCGCGCATGCCGCAAGGTTCCTCAGGGAGTCAGCCGTGTCGATTGATGGTGTAGTCGACCAGAGAAGCCAGCGCACGGCGACCCGGCACGTCCGGCAGCCCCGCCAGCTCTTCACCGGCCTGCTCGGCATACCGGGCCACAGTCGCCTTCGCCTTGGCCAGCCCGTCACCGGCGCGCAACAGCCCCAGCGCCTCGGCCAGCTTGTCGTCGTCCTCGATCGGGCCCGCCACCAGCTGACGCAACCGGTCGGCGTCCGGGCCGGTCTCGTTCAGGGCGTACAGCACCGGCAGGGTATGCACGCCCTCACGCAGGTCGGTGCCCGGCAGCTTCCCCGACTCGTCGGGGTTGGAGTCGATGTCGATGATGTCGTCGGAGATCTGGAACGCGGTGCCGACGATGCCGCCCAGCCGGCTCAGCCGCTCGACCTGATCCGGAGTGGCCCCGGAGAACGTGCCGCCGAACTGGCCCGACGCCGCGATCAGACAGGCCGTCTTCTCGTAGACGACCTTGAGGTAATGGTCGACGGGGTCGACGTTGGTGGCCGCGCCCTTGGTTTCGCGCATCTGACCGGTCACGAGCTGGGCGAACGTCTCGGCGATGATGCGCACCGCGTCCGGGCCGAGCTGGCTGACCAGTCGGGAGGCCGTTGCGAACAGGTAGTCGCCGGCCAGGATCGCGATGTTGTTGCCCCAGCGGGCGTTGGCGCTGGGCGCACCGCGCCGGATCTGCGCCTCGTCCATCACGTCGTCGTGGTACAGCGTGGCCAGGTGCACCATCTCGATGACCGCACCGGCCACGGTGACCTGCCAGGCGTCCGGCTCGGGCCCGATCTGGGCCGAGAGCACCGTGAACAGCGGGCGGAACCGCTTGCCGCCGGCCTCGAAGAGGTGCAGGACGGCCTCGGTCATCAGCTCGTCACCGCCGCGCAGTTCGGTGCCCATGAGCTCTTCGACGCGGCCCACCCCGTCGCGGACGTTCTGGGCGAACTCCGGGTCTCCGAAGTCCACCCCAGCTACCACGGTCGCCGGTGTCCTCACCCTGCCAACATACTGGGAGAGTGGACAGGCACGCGGATGTGGTCATCGTCGGGGCGGGACCGGCGGGCTCTGCCGCGGCCGCCTGGGCCGCTCGCGCGGGCCGGGAGGTCCTCGTCATCGACGCCGCCGAGTTCCCCCGCGACAAGGCGTGCGGTGACGGGCTGACCCCGCGCGCGATCCTCGAACTGCAGGGCCTGGGTCTGGGCGACTGGCTCGACGGGCGCATCCGCCACCACGGGTTGCGGCTGGCCGGGTTCGGCGCCGACGTGGAAGTGCCGTGGCCGGGCCCGTCGTTCCCGGGCTGGGGTTCGGCGGTGCCGCGCACCGAGCTCGACGACCGGATCCGCAAGGTCGCCGAGGAATCCGGGGCGGCGATGCTGCTCGGCGTGAAAGCCGTTGACGTGTCGAGGGATTCGTCGGGCCGGGTGTCAGCAGTAGTGTTGGCCGACGGGTCGTCGGTGCGGTGCCGCTGGGTGATCGTGGCCGACGGGGCTCGCTCGCCGTTCGGGCGGGTACTGGGCCGGCAGTGGCATCAGGAGACCGTCTACGGGGTGGCCGCGCGCGGCTACGTGGCCTCGCCGCGGGCCTCGGAGCCGTGGATCTCCTCTGACCTCGAGCTGCGGTCGGTCGACGGGCAGGTGCTGCCCGGCTACGGCTGGATCTTCCCGCTGGGCAACGGCGAGGTGAACATCGGCGTCGGCGCGCTGGCGACCGCGAAGAGGCCCGCTGACGTGGCGTTACGTCCGCTGATCAAGCACTACACCGATCTCAAGCGCGCATCCTGGGGTTTTGAGGGCCCGCCGCGGGCGGTGTCCTCGGCGCTACTGCCGATGGGCGGCGCGGTGTCCGGGGTGGCGGGACCCAACTGGATGTTGATCGGCGACGCCGCGGCATGCGTGAACCCGCTCAACGGTGAGGGCATCGACTACGGGCTGGAGACCGGGCGGCTGGCCGCCGACATGCTCGGCGCCGCCGATGTTGCGTCGGCCTGGCCCGCGCTGCTGCAGGCGCACTACGGGCGTTGCTTCTCGGCGGCGCGGCGCCTCGGGCTGCTGCTGACGCTGCCGCGCTTCCTGCCCGCGACGGGCCCGGTGGCGATGCGCTCATCACGACTGATGGGCCTGGCGGTGCGGGTGATGGGCAATCTCGTCACCGACGACGACGCCGACATGGTGGCCCGGGTCTGGCGTTCGACCGGCTTCGCGTCGCGAATCCTGGATCGCCGCACGCCTTTCAGCTGAGCGCGCCAGCCCCGAGCGTGCGCGAACTGCCCGCGGCGCGGATAAATGACAAATTTGACAAAACTTGGCCCAAAGTGGGCCCGCGCTGCATAAACTCCGCCGCATGACTGATTACGACGCCATCATCGTGGGGGCTGGACACAACGGTTTGACCGCGGCAGCGGTGCTGCAACAAGCGGGTTTGCGCACGCTGATCCTGGAGCAGAACACCTACAGCGGCGGCATGGCCGCCACCGTCGAGCTCATCGACGGGTTCCAGTTCGAGATCGCCGGGTCGATCCGCTTCCCCACCGCGCCGAAGATCAACTCCGAGCTCGGCCTGGACACGCTGCCGGTCCTCGAGAACGAGATCATGTCGGTCAACCTCGGCGAGAACGGTGAAGAGCCGATGGTCTTCCACCACGACCCCATGGTGATGATGACCCAAATGGCCGAGAAGCACGGCATGGAGGCCGTCATGGGCATGGCCGAGCTGTACGGCTGGGCCACCGGGCCGCGAAAAGCGCTGGGCCGCTTCGACGCTCTCGAACCGCCGAAGACCATCGACGAGATGTACGCCTGCGCCGCCGACGAGAACGAGCGCCGCGCCATCCACGACATGTTGTTCGGCTCGGCCATGGACGTCATCGACCGCTACGTGCCAGACAAGGAGAAGCACGCCGTCATCCGCGGCATGCTGGCCTTCCTGGCGGTCAACTCCACCTACCGCGGGCCCTACACCCCCGGCAGCGCAACATGTTTGGCGTTCGCCCTGGCCATCCCCGAAGAAGGCGGCCAGATGACCAGCAAGATCAAGGGCGGCATCGGCGCACTGTCCGACCACCTCAAGAAGCTCTACCTCGAGGCCGCAGGCGAGATCCGCTACCGCGCCAAGGTCGACAAGATCCTCGTCGAGAACGCCAAAGTCAACGGCGTCCGCCTCAAGGACGGCACCACCATCAGCGCACCGGTCGTCGTCTCCAACCTGGCACCCGACACCACACTGCTGGATCTGGTTGGGGCCGAACACCTTCCGTCGTCACTGGTGACCCGGCTCGGCGGACGTGACCACCGCGGCTCCTACCTGCAGATCCACTTCGCGCTCGACGGCCTGCCCGAATACGCCGGGCCGCACGAGTTCCTCAACGAGCCGGGCATGCAGATGTCGGTGGGCATGTTCGGCTCGCCGGAAACCCAGCAGCGCCAATGGGACAACTGCCGCTTCGGAATTATCCCGGACAACCCGGCGCTGTCGATCCAGATCCCGACCGTCGGCGATCCGGAGCTGGCGCCGGAGGGCAAGCACGCGGCCAGCGTGTACGTCTACGCCTTCCCCACCGAGGCGCCGCGCGAACAGCACGGTCACCTCAAGAACGAGATGGCCAAGGTCGTCATCGACAAGATCACCAAGTACGCGCCGAACTTCAAAGACATCGTCATCCGCAACATCACGTTCGCGCCGTACCACATGAACACCATGTTCGGCGCACCCAACGGCGACTTCTGCCAGGGCCTGCTGCAGCCCGAGCTGATGGGGCCAAACCGGCCGGGGCCCAAGGGTTTTCTCGACGAGCCCATCCCGATCGAGGGCCTGTACCTCGGCGGTGCGGGCTGCCACGGCGGGCCGGGCATCACGTTCATCCCGGGCTACAACGCCGGCTATCAGGTGCTCGCCGACGCCGGCCGCTAGGGCTTGATGGCGGCGTGCAGGGCGACGATGCCGCCGGTGAGGTTGCGCCAGCGCACCTGTGACCAGCCGGCCGCCTCGATGCGACGGGCCAGCTCGGCCTGGTCGGGCCAGGCGCGGATGGACTCGGCGAGATAGACGTAGGCCTCGGGGTTGCTCGACACGGCGGTGGCCACCTTCGGCAGCGCCCGCATCAGGTACTCCTTGTAAACCGTCGAAAACACCGGCACCACGGGAGTGGAGAACTCGCACACCACCAGCCGGCCACCCGGCTTGGTGACGCGGGCCATCTCGCGCAGCCCGGCCGAGTGGTCGACGACATTGCGCAGACCGAAGCTGATCGTCACCGCATCGAAGACCTCGTCGGCGAACGGCAGCTTGGTGGCGTCGGCGCCCACCTTGGGCACCGGCCGCTCCAGCCCGGCCTGCAGCATGCCCACCGAGAAGTCGGCGGCCACACACCACGCCCCGGACTTGGCCAGCTCGACCGTCGACACCGCCGTCCCGGCGGCCAGGTCCAGCACGGCGTCGCCCGGCCCGATGCTCAGTGCCGAGCGGGTGGCCCGCCGCCAGGCCCGGTCCTGGCCCAGCGAGAGCACCGTGTTGGTGATGTCATAGCGGCGCGCCACGGCGTCAAACATCGACGCCACGTCACGGGGATCCTTGTCCAGCGTCGCGCGGCTCACCGAACCGACGCTACCCGAGTGGGAATCCTGAGCCGCGTCGTGCGTTGCCTACAACCATGAGTGAAAAAGTGTGGTTCATTACCGGAACATCCCGCGGCTTCGGCCGGGAATGGACGATCGCGGCCCTCGAACGCGGTGACAAGGTCGCCGCGACCGCCCGCAACACCGACACCCTGGCCGACCTGGTCGACAAGTACGGCGACGCGATCCTGCCGATCGCGCTCGACGTCACCGACCGTGACGCCGACTTCGCCGCGGTCAAGGCCGCTCACGACCACTTCGGCCGGCTCGACATCGTCGTGAACAACGCCGGCTACGGCCACTTCGGCTTCGTCGAGGAACTCAGCGAGGCCGACGCGCGCGACCAGATCGAGACGAACGTCTTCGGGGCGCTGTGGGTGACCCAGGCCGCGCTGCCGTTCCTGCGGGCCCAGCGCAGCGGCCACATCATCCAGGTGTCCTCGATCGGCGGGATCACCGCGTTTCCCCTCGTCGGCATCTACCACGCCTCGAAGTGGGCGCTGGAAGGCTTCTCCCAGTCGCTGGCCCAGGAAGTCGCGCCGTTCGGCATCCACGTCACGCTGATCGAGCCCGGCGGGTTCGACACCGACTGGTCGGGGCCGTCGTCGAAGCGCTCCGAGCCGTTGCCCGACTACGCCGAGTTGCACCTGCAGGTCGCCGAGGCGCGTGCGCAGCGCTGGGCCAAGCCCGGCAACCCGCAGGCCTCGGCCGCTGCCCTGCTGAAGGTGGTCGACGCCGAGAACCCGCCGCTGCGGGTGTTCTTCGGGGAGTCACCGCTGCAGGTCGCCAGGGCCGACTACGAGAGCCGGCTGGCCAACTGGGAGCAGTGGCAGTCGGTGGCCGTGGAGGCGCAGGGCTAGTTATATGGCGTGCGCGTCACGCGCCAGCAGCTGGCGCGCCCGCCCGGCCATGCGTTCACTGAGGTGAATCAGCCGATCCTCGTGGCCGGCCGGCATCGTGTATGCCAGCTTGCGTAGCTCGGTGGCAAAGGCTTGCAGTTCTTGACGAAGCGTGGTGTCACTCATGAGGTCTCCCAGACCTTGGGACTACTTGTGCACTCCAGTGTGCCCCGAATCACACTGGAACAAAACCCATCTCAGCAACAATTCAGGCGACTGCCATCCGGGCGTAGCCACGATATGTGCCCGGCTCTCAGCGAATCTCCAGACGGGAGTGCCCGAAAGTCGCTCGGAGGCGGGCACGGATCATGCCGCCCGAGACCGGCGCCGCCCGCGCCCCTCGGCCTGCACGGCCTCGTAGTGGCCCAGCAGTTGGTCGCAGATCGCCGGCCAGGTGCGGCCCAGCACGCTGCGCCGCGCGGCCTGTGCGTAGCGGGGCCGCTCGTCGAGCAGATGCTCGACGGACTGGGTGAGCCGCTGCTCGAATTCGGCCACCGGCAACAGCAGCCCGGTGCGATATGGCGCGACGAGATCGCGGGGCCCGCCCGCGTCGGGTGCGATCACCGGGAGCCCAGAGGCCATCGCCTCCTGGACGGCCTGGCAGAACGTCTCGTGCTCGCCGGGATGGACGAAGACGTCCATGCTGGCGTAGGCGGCGGCCAGCTGCTCGCCGTAGAGCGCGCCGGTGAACACCGCGCGCGGCAGCTGGGCGGCCAGCTTGGCCCGGTCGACACCGTCACCGACGATCACCACCTGCAGATCGTCGCGGTGGCCAAGGGCCGCAAGACGTTCGACGTGTTTCTCCGGGGCCAGCCGCCCCACGAAGCCGACGATCGGCTTGCCCTGCGGCGACCACACCCGGCGCAGCTCGCTGTCACGATTGGACGGCGCGAAACCGGTGACGTCGACACCGCGCCCCCAGTGATGGACCCGCGGAATGTTATGCGCGGCAAGGTCTTCCATGGCCGCAGTGGACGGCGCCAGGGTGCGGTCGGCGCGCGAATGCAGGTGCCGCGTCCACGCCCACGCCGCACGAGAGGCCACACCGATGCCGTAGCTCTCGGCGAACCCGGCGACGTCGGTCTGGAACACCGCGACCGTCGGCACCCCGAGATACCGCGCGGCATGCAAGCCGCCGTAACCCAGCAGCGCCGGGGAGGCCAGATGCACGACGTGCGGATCGAAGCCGCGCAACACCCCCACCATCCGCGGTCGCGGCACCCCGAGCGGCAGTGAGGTCACCTTCGGGAACATCCGGGCCGGCACCCGGTGCACCCGGATCCCGTCATGGATACGGTCGGCGGGTTGCTCACCGCGCGGATTGTCCGGTGCGATGACCAGAGCTTCATGGCCGGTACGACGCAGATGCTCCAGCACCCGCAGCACCGAGTTGCTGACTCCGTTGACGTTGGGCAGGAAAGACTCCGCGACAATCGCTACGCGCACGTATCGAGGGTCTCAGCGGCGCCTGTCAGCAAGGTTTCGCCCAGGCATACGCGACACGAAAAGCTGGTGGGGCGGTACGGTGCGAGGCATGCGCTACCTGTCTGCGCTCGTGCTGACGCTCCTCCTGCTCACCGGCTGCACCAAGGCTGTCGCCGGTGTGGCACAAGTGGATCCGAACGGCCCGGTGACGGCGATCACTAAAGACGGCTTCGGCATCCTCTCCGGTGACCCCAAAGCCCCGGTGCAGATCGAGCTCTACACCGAACCGCAATGCACCCACTGCGCGGATCTGCAGAAGGACTTCGGCGATCAGCTGGCCAGCTACATGGACCTCGGCCAGCTCGCCGTCACCTACCGGCCGCTGACCTTCCTGGACACCCCTGACACAAAACGACACTCCGAGCGCGTCGCCAATGTCCTGTTCGCCGCCGCCGGTCCCAAGACGTCGGCCCGAGCGTTCCAGAAGTTCGTCGAGGATCTGTGGGGCCATCAGGATCCCGGCGGCACCGGACCGGGCAACGACGAGCTGGCCAACATGGCACGCGACAGCGGAATCCCGGCCGAGGCGGTCGCCGCCATCAAGGCAGGCAAGGACGCGGTGGACGCGAAACAGTTGGGCGACGCCAACTTCGAGTACCTCTACGAGGTGGACCCGGTCAACACCGGAACACCCACGGTGTACGACCTGAAGAAGGGCGACACCGTCGACATCTACGACAACAACTGGCTGTCCAAACTGATGTCGTCGTGACGGTTCACCCGGCGTTCGGCCACCACAAGGCCCGCTAGCAGCAGCCCACCGATCAGCCAGCCCACCACCGCGATCGACCCGGCCGGGATGATCGCCAGCGAGGCGTTACGGTATTGCACCCGAACGAGATCCGGATCGCTCCTGTCGTACTCGACGTAGATGCGCATCCCCTCGGCCAGCTCCGAGGGATACAGCACCCCGAGCTCGGGACGGTAGGTGATCCGGTCGGGGGTGACGAACTCGATCGTCGAACGGCGCGGGCCGGCCGACAGCACTTCGGCCTGAGCGACTCCCATGTTGCGTTCGATCTGACGGTCGTTACGCCAGGCCCCGGCCACCAGCAGGATCGACTGCAACGTGACCAGCCCGATGACGATCCACACCGCACACTTGCTCCAGCGCAACACTTTCCGAATGGGTGTGTCGGGAACGTCGGGTGTGCGCCGTGGCAGCGCGGGTTCCAGCAGGGCTCGCAGCCTGCCGATCACAGTGCCGCCTTGATCGCCGCATGCAACTGCCGCAGCGAGGACCGGTCGGCCTTGACCTCCAAAACCCGCATCCCGTCGTGGCTTTCGGCAAGTGCGGCACCGAGTTCGTCGACCTCGATCTGCCGCGAATCGACGTGATAGGCCCGGCACAGCGCGCCGACGTCGACGTCGTGCGGGGTGCCGAAGATCCGCGAGGACACATCGGAGAACCGCGGGTCACCCTGCTCGAGCAGTTCGAAGATGCCGCCGCCGTTGTCGTTGGACACCACGATGGTGAGGTTGCGCGGCGTCGGCTCCGTCGGCCCGATCAACAGACCCGAACTGTCGTGGACGAACGTCAGGTCACCGATGAGCGCCACGGTGCGGCCCGAATGAGCCAGGGCGGCACCGATGATCGTCGACACCGTGCCGTCGATACCGGCCACCCCGCGGTTGGAACGCACCTTGAGGCCCTCGGTGTTCAGCCCGACCAGCGCGGCGTCGCGCACCGGGTTGGATGCGCCCAGAACGACCTGGTCCCCCGGGCCGACCGCGTCGGCCACCGCGGCGGCGACGTGCAGCCCGGTGGTCAGCGGGTGGGCGGCCAGCTGCTCGCGGACCGCCGCCACCGCATGCTCGTTGGCCTGCGCGCACCGGCGCAGCCAGTCCGGGTCCGGCTCGCCGATGGTCTCGGCCCGGGTCCCGGTGGCCTGCGAGTTGCCTGAGACGTCCGGCCAGCGCGGGCCGGTGGTCAGGGCGAACACCGGCAACGACGGATCGGCCAGCAGATTCGACACCGGCCGGTGCAGCGTCGGGCGGCCCAGCATGATCACCTGCTTGGGCCGCAGCAGCGGCAGGGCCAGCGGGTGCAGGGCGTTCGAGGCGTGCGGGGCCGTCGGCTCGGCGACCGTCGGCAGATGCGCCAGGTTGGGGTGCACGCCCGCGCCGTGCCCGGCGATGACGACGGTGTCCGGGGTGAGGTCGATCTCCAGCGGCTGGTCGAACGTCACCGGCGGGGTGTACGTCCACGGCCTGCCGTCAGGGCGGCCGGGCGGGACCTCACTGGGCTGCCCACTCTCATTGGGCACCAGCGGCTCGCGAAGCGGGATGTCGAACTGCACCGGACCGGCATTCGCGGTGCGCGCACCGGTCGCGGCGGCGACCACCCGGCAGGTGGCCGAGCGCCACTGAGCGTTGAGCGAGTCCAGCTTCTCGGGGGCATCTTCCGCCAGGCCCAGGCTGATCGCCGCGCGAACCTGGGTACCGAAGTAGCCGAGCTGCTCGAAAGTCTGATTGGCGCCGGTGCCCAGCAACTCATACGGCCGGTTGGCGCTCAGCAGGATCAGCGGCACCCGGGCGTAGTTGGCCTCCACCACCGCGGGGCCCATGTTGGCGACCGCCGTGCCCGAGGTCATCGCCACGCACACCGGCGCACCCTCGCCCAGCGCGAGGCCGATCGCCAGGTAGCCGGCGGTGCGCTCGTCGATACGCACATGCAGGCGCAGCCGGCCCGCACGGTCGGCGTCGTGCAGGGCAAACGCCAGCGGCGCGTTACGGGAGCCGGGGCACAGCACGACGTCGCGGACGCCGCCGCGAATCAGTTCGTCGACGACGACCCGAGCCTGAGCCGTCGATGGGTTCACCACTACAGCGTGTCATATCAAGATTTGGGGCGGGAACGCCCAGGTCAGGTCAGACGAGCGTGCCGGCGAAGAAGTCCAGCATCGCGCTGTTGACGGTGTCCGGGCGCTCCAGGAAGCCAAGGTGACCGGTGTGCCCGATCTGGATGTAGCGGCCGTTGGGCAGGGCGTCGGCCACCTCGCGGCCCAGCGCCGCCGGGGTGATCACGTCGTCGGCGAAACCGATCACGAGCACCGGCGTGGTGATCGACCGGTAGGCCGGCAGCCGGTTCTGGGTGGGCACCACCGTCAGCTGTGCGCGCCAGCCCGGCGTGCGCTTGAGCGGAAACGCGGTGAACATCTCGTACCACTCGGTGATCGCGTTGTCGTTGTTGATGGTCTTCGGCGAAAAGTTCTCCAGCACACGCACTTTCGCCGCATACGCCGGCGGCAATTCGATGCCGGAGTCGGCCAGCACGTCCTCGGCGGCGCGGAACGACTGCCGGGTGGTGTCGACGCGGCCACGGGTGCCCATCAGCACGGCCTGGCTGACCAGCTCCGGGCGGGCCAGCATCAGCTCCTGGGCGATGAAGGCACCCATCGACATCGCCACGATGCGGGTGGGACCGCCCACGAGCTCTTCGATGATCGTCGCGGTGTCGGCGATCATCTGCTCGGTGGAGAAGCCACCCGCGTTCTCGGTGGCGCCGATACCGCGGTTGTCGAAGGTGATGCAGCGGTAGCCGGCGGCCTGGAAGGCAGGGACCTGGTAGATGTGCCAGGTGCGGCCAGCGCCGCCGGTTCCAGCGATGAACAACACCGGCTCGCCGGAGCCGGTGTCGTCGTAGGCCAGGTTGATCACCTGGCAGAGGCTACGCGACCCTTCCTGCGCTTATCGCGGGCCGTCTGCAACGCCGCCCGCCACAGCAGCCGCACGGACTGGGTGAGCTGATGGCCGGCAACGGTCTCTTTCGACAGCATCGCGGTGGCCGACGCCTTGGTGGCGGCGGAGGCTTTGGAGAGGTGGCCGGAGTCGAAGGGCGGCTGCGGGTCGTATTCGATGGCGAGCTGGATCGCCTTGGCCCGCGCGTCACCGCCGAGTTGTCCGGCCAGCCACAGACCCAGATCGATACCGGCCGACACCCCCGCGGCGGTGACGATCTGGCCCTGCCGCACGATCCGCTCGTCGCTGACCGGGGTGACGCCGAAGGTGCGCAGCATCGGCACCACCATCCAATGTGACGTCGCGCGTTTGCCGTCGAGTACCCCGGCGGCGGCCAGGATCAGCGACCCCGAGCACACCGACGTCGTCCAGCTGGCGGTCTCGTGTGCCTGGCGCACCCAGTCGAGCACCTTCTGGTCCTGGGCGTGTTCGAAGGTGGACATGCCGCCAGGCACCAAAACGATGTCCGGCGAGGGTGTTTCGTCGAAAGAGTGGGTGGCGCCGACGACGAGTACGCCCGAGTCGGCGGCGATCGGGCCGGGTTCGTGCCACACGAAGCGCACCTCGGTGTCGGGCAGATTGCGCAACACCTCGTAGGGCCCGATGAAGTCGAGCGCGGTGAAACCCGGGTACAACACGATGGCGATCTGGGTCATGGCCTTCTCCTCTTCGTCCTTAGGCGAACGTTTTGCGGTATTGGTCGGGTGAGATACCGATGCGGCGAATGAAGTTGCGGCGCATGGTTTCCGCGGTTCCGAACCCGCAGCGCGCGGCGATGGCGACGACGGTGTCGTCGGTCTCCTCCAACTGCCTGCGGGCTGCTTCGGTGCGGACCCGCTCGACGTAGGTCCCCGGCGCCTCGCCGACCTCGTCGGTGAAGACCCGGGTGAAGTGCCGGGGACTCATCGCCGCGCGCCGCGCCAACTCGGTGACGCTGTGTGCGGCACCGGGTTCGGATTCGATGATCTCCTGAACCTCGCGGATGGGCTCACGTTTGGCGCGCGGCATCCAGACCGGCGCGGCGAACTGCGTCTGGCCGCCCGGCCTGCGCAGGTAGAGCACCAGCCAGCGGGCGACGGTCTGGGCGACCTCGGTGCCGTGGTCCTCCTCGACGAGCGCGAGCGCGAGGTCGATCCCGGCGGTCACGCCGGCCGCCGTCCACACCGTCGGGGTGCTGCGCACGAAGATCGGCTCGGGGTCGACGGTGACGGCAGGGAACTCGGCCGCCAACCGGTCGGCGTAGGCCCAGTGCGTGGTGGCCCGGTGGCCGTCGAGCAGGCCGGCCTGCGCGGCCAGGAAGGCGCCGGTGCAGACACTGACGACGCGGCGGGAGTTGGCGATGGCGCGGCCGATCCAGGTCATGGTGGCCGGGTGGGCCCGCGCGGCATCGACGCCGCCGCCACCGGGAAGCACCAGGGTGTCGATGCCTTCAGGGTGCGGCATCGCCTCGGCGACGAACGCCAGCCCGGTCGGGGTGGCGACCGGTTCCCCGTCGCGCGAGACCACGCTGACGCGGTAGCCGTCCTCGGTGAGCAGTGCCGCGCCGGTGAACACGTCGTAGGGCCCGACCAGGTCCAGTGCCTGGACACCGGGGAAGCCGAGAATCACCACCGATCGCGTCATGTCCTTGAGTGTTCGCGCTGAAAGCCATGGCGTCTACGCCAGGTATCCCACAAATCAGGACATCGAAGTTTGTTTTCGGCCTGCCTCTAGCCGGCCCGCTCGAGTCGCCGTCGCAGCGTTCGGCGGGACCGCCAGGACAGTAGCGACCACGAGTTGAGCACCTCGAACTGAGCCATCGACAACGCCGTCGGTGTCCCGACGGCGTTGCGGGCACCCACCAGAACCGGCCCCCGCAACAGCGGTACATCTACCGCCGTCCAGCCCGAGGTCGCCAAAAGTAACTGTGTTGCAAGGGGATTCACCGCCAATCCTTGCGCGCCGGGGCCGGTGAACCAGAACACCACACCGTGGCGGCTGCTCAGCGACTCCCACCGCGAGCCGCTCACCGAGGCGGCGACCAATTCGCGCGCGACCATGCCGACGCAGCCGTCAGTGCTGACCTTCACCGCGGCGGGTCCGGTCGGCCGGATAAGCGAGGCCATCGTCACCGACAGCACCCTTTTCCTCATGGCCGAACCTCCGATACACGCGTGGGAATCAGTATGGCGCGCGGCGGACTGCGGTGGGGTGACGAATCGATGACCGAGATCGACGAAACGGCGCGATCTACTCGAACTTTCGCGCCCGTTTGTCGGCTTGGGCGGAAGGGAGCAGGGGGTGGCAGGCGCGGATCCGCGCGATCCACCAGTCGCGGCGGTCGGCGGGGGCCGCGAGCGCAGCGAGCCGCGCGGGATCGGGGCTGACGTCGACGACGCGGAGGCCGCCGTCGACCGGGGTGATGTCGGCGACGTCGGAGACGAACAGCCCGCCGGTGCCCAGACCGCAGGCGTGCTCCAGGTGCGGCAGCGCCGCTGCCGCCGCCAGCCCGGCCGCAATGCCCACGGCCGAATCCAGCGCACTGGAGACCACCACCGGAATGTCGATCTGGGCGGCGATGTCCAACAGGGCACGGACCCCGCCTAGCGGTGCGACCTTCACCACCGCGATGTCGGCAGCCCCGGCGCGGACGACCGCCAGCGGGTCGGACGCCTTGCGGATGCTCTCGTCGGCAGCGATCGCGACACCCACCCGCCGTCGCACCTCGGCCAGCTCGGCCACAGTGCGGCAGGGCTGCTCGATGTACTCCAGCCCCCCGTCGGCTGTCAGCGCACGCGCCGCGGCGACCGCCTCGTCGACCGTCCAGCCGCCGTTGGCGTCCACCCGAACCGTGGGGATCACCGAACGCACCACATTGACCCGCGCGACGTCGTCGGCCAGCGTCTGTCCCGGCTCGGCGACCTTGACCTTCGCGGTACGCGCACCCGGGAACCGGGCCAGCACGGCAGGCACCTGATCCGGCGGCACCGCGGGCACCGTCGCATTGATCGCGATGACCTCGCGGACCGTGGGAACCTTTGCCCCGTAAGCAGATTCGACTCCCGCGGCGAGCCAGAAAGCGGCCTCCGGCGGCTCGTACTCCAGAAACGCACCGAACTCACCCCAGCCCGAGGGGCCGTCGATAAGCGCCACCTCGCGAACAGTGATGCCACGGAACCGAACTCGCATCGGCAGCGAGACGACGTGCAGACGCTCCAGCAGATCCTCGAGCGATGGCACCATCAGATGGCGCGGTCGCGGTTCTCCCAGTACGGCTTGCGCAGATCCCGCTTGAGCAGCTTGCCGGTGGGGTTGCGCGGCAGCTCCGGGGAGATCTCGATGCTGCGGGGGCACTTGTAGCGTGCCAGGTGCTCGCGGCACCACGCGATCAACTCCTCCTCGGAAGTGCTTTGCCCCGCAGACAATTCGACAACGGCCTTGACCGACTCACCCCACTTGTCGTCGGGGACACCGAATACGGCTGCGTCGAGTACCGCCGGGTGGTCGGTGAGCACCCGCTCCACCTCGACGGAGTAGATGTTCTCACCACCCGAGATGATCATGTCCTTGAGGCGGTCCTCGACGAAGATGAACCCGTCGGCGTCGACGCGGCCGATGTCGCCCGAGCGGAACCAGCCGTCCTCGGTGATCGCCGCCGCGGTGGCCTCGGGCTTGTTGTGGTAGCGCAGCATCAACTGCGGTGTGCGGAACCACAGTTCACCGGGCCGGCCGGTCGGTACCTCGTCAAGGGTGTCGGGGTCCACCACTCGTAACTCGACCTCGGGCGCGGGCCGACCGGCGCTGACCAGACGGTCCGAGCGGGACTCGTCGCGGTGCACCTCCGGTGAGAGTTGGGTGATGGATCCGCAGACTTCGGTCAGCCCGTACACCTGGATGAAATCGGTTTCCGGCCAAGCCTTCAGCGCGGCCTTGAGCAACGCGGGCGGCATCGGCGAGGCCCCGTAGACGAAGGTCTTGAGCGCGCCGAAAAGCTTGATGGCGTCATCCCCGGATTCGAGAACCTTGCCCAGCACCGCGGGCACCAGGAAGGTGCGGTTGGCGCCCTGCAGGATCGCCCCGGCCAGTGACGCACCGTCGGCCTCGCGGGTGATGATCGTCGGGATGCCGGCGTGGATGCCGTACTGCACATACGCCGAGCCGCCGACGTGGAACAGCGGCATCGCCACCATGTTCTTGTCGTCGGGCCCGAACTCGAACGTGCCGGCGTTCAGGGTGTGCGCCAACAGGTTTCGCTGACTGAGCGTGACGCCCTTCGGGTGCCCGGTGGTCCCCGAGGAGTACATGATCAGGCAGGCGTCGTCGGGCTTCACGTCAGGCTGGCGCCCGACGGGAGTGGCCGCTTTGAGCATGGCCTCGTACTGGTCGCCCTGCTCGCCGTCGGGGGTGACCTCGATGACGCTGTCGACGTGGATCAGCTTGTCGCGGATCTTGTCGATGGCCGGGATCAGCTCGGTGCCGACAACGAGCAGCTTGGCGCCGCAGTCGTTGAGGACGTAGTCCATCTCGTCGGCGGCCAGCCGGAAGTTGATGATCGCGGCAGCGGCCCCCAGCGAGGACGCCGCGATCGTCACCTCGACACAGGCCGGGTGGTTCTTGTCCAGGAATGCGACGACGTCGCCGCGGCCGATACCGCGGTCCTTGAGCGCGCCGGCGCAGCGGCGGATCCGGTCGTACCACTGCGCCCAGGTCCAGCTGCGGCCCAGATACGCGACGGCTTCCCTGTCGGGGGTGTGCTCGGCCCAGTACGCCGGCCGGTCGTCGAGGAAACGCGGTTCGGGAGGCTGTTGCATACCGGACAGGGTGCCACGTCGGCGAAAAGAGGGTCTGCAGCTTGCAGATATCGGTACGGGGGCATCAGCAGCGCCGGGCGAAGTAAGACAGCCCTTCCTTGCGATCTGGAACACGTTCTAATGTGGACCGCATGAGTGACCTGCTGCGCCATCCCCTGCATTCCGGCCATCTGACCGTCGGTGCGCTCAAGCGCAACAAGAACAAGCCGGTGCTGCACCTGGGTGACACCACCCTGACCGGTGGCCAGCTGGCCGACCGGATCAGCCAATACATCCAGGCTTTCGAGGCCCTCGGCGCGGGCACCGGCGCGACCGCCGGGCTGCTGTCGCTGAACCGGCCCGAGGTGTTGATGATCATCGGCGCCGGCCAGACCCAGGGCTACCGGCGGGTGGCACTACACCCTCTAGGCTCGCTCGACGACCACGCGTACGTACTCAACGATGCCGGCGTGACGTCGTTGATCATCGACCCCAACCCGATGTTCATCGAGCGGGCGCAGGGTTTGTTGGACAAGGTGCCCGGCCTCAAGCAGGTGCTCACGCTCGGCCCGGTGCCCGAGGCGCTGGCCGATTCGGCGGTCGACCTGATCGCCGAGGCCGCCAAGTACACGCCGAAACCGTTGGTGGCGGCCGACCTTCCGCCCGATCACGTCGGCGGCATGGCCTACACCGGCGGCACTACCGGCAAGCCCAAGGGTGTGCTGGGCACCGCCCAGTCGATCACCACTATGACGACGGTTCAGCTCGCCGAGTGGGAATGGCCGGAGAACCCGCGCTTCCTGATGTGCACCCCGCTGTCCCATGCCGGGGCCGCGTTCTTCGTGCCGACGATCATCAAGGGCGGCGAACTGGTGGTGCTGACCAAGTTCGACCCGGCCGAGGTGCTGCGGGTGATCGAGGAGCAGAAGATCACCGCGACCATGTTGGTGCCGTCAATGATCTACGCGCTGATGGACCATCCGGATTCGCACACCCGCGACCTGTCCTCGCTGGAGACCGTCTACTACGGCGCCTCGGCGATGAATCCGGTGCGCCTGGCCGAGGCGATCCGCCGCTTCGGGCCGATCTTCGCCCAGTACTACGGGCAGTCCGAGGCGCCGATGGTGATCTCGTATCTGGCCAAGGCCGACCACGACGAGAAGCGGCTGACCTCCTGCGGGCGGCCCACCCTGTTCGCCCGCACCGCGCTGCTGGATGCCGACGGCAACGAAGTACCCCAAGGTGAGGTCGGCGAGATCTGCGTATCCGGGCCGCTGCTGTCCGGCGGGTACCACAACCTGCCCGAGGAGACCGCCAAGACCTTCAAGGACGGCTGGCTGCACACCGGGGACATGGCCCGCGAGGACGAGGACGGCTTCTGGTTCATCGTCGACCGGGTCAAGGACATGATCGTCACCGGCGGGTTCAACGTGTTCCCCCGCGAGGTCGAAGACGTCGTGGCCGAGCATCCGGCCGTCGCGCAAGTCTGTGTGATCGGCACCCCCGACGAGAAGTGGGGTGAGGCCGTCACCGCGGTGATCGTGCTGCGCCCGGATCATCCCTCCGACGAGGCGTCGGTGGCCACCCTGACCGAGGAGATCCAGGCCGCGGTCAAGGAACGCAAGGGTTCGGTGCAATCACCCAAGCAGATCATCGTCGTCGACTCGGTGCCGGTGACCGCGCTGGGCAAGCCCGACAAGAAGGCCGTGCGCGCACGATTCTGGGAAGGCGCCGGCCGGGCGATCGGCTGACCGCTACCGCTGCGGCGGCAACGCCCGCGAGATCAGCTCACTGATCGCCGTCGCGGGCTCGGTGAGATCCGGTGCGAGCATCAGGTTGCTGAGCACCACGATGACGGTGCCGTCGGACTCGCGGCGAGCGGTCTGGCTCATGAAGCCGGTGATCTCCCCGTTGTGCCCGACCAGGCCGTTGATGTTCACGACCCCGAGACCGTATTTCGCATGCGGATCCACGGTCGGGTACCACGTGAATCGTTGCGCCCGCATGTCTGAGTCCAGAAGCTCACCGGTGGCCAGCGCACGTGCCCAGATCACCAGATCGTCGACGGTGCAGATGGCCTGCCCGGCCCCGGCCGCCCACGACGGGTTGAAGTCGGTGACGTCGACCAGGGCCGGCAACGGCGCCGGCGGAGTGGGCGGACGGTCCCAGGCCGTGCTGAGCATGTAGCCGCGTGAGCTCGGCGCGGGAATCGTGTTGTCCGCGGCGTCGGGGAACGAACAGCCGGTCGTGCCCAGCGGAGTGAAGATGCGATCGGAGATGAGCCGCCCCAACGGCTGCCCGGTGACCTGCTCGGCGAGCATGCCCAGCATCACGTAGTTGGTGTTCGAGTAGTACCAGCTGGTCCCGGCGGGAAACATGGGCGGTTGGTCGGCGATCAGGCCGACCAGCTCGGCGGGTGACCAAACCCGTTGTGGCGCAACGGCGAGTGCATTGAGAAACGCATCGGTGGTGTAGTCGGCGATTCCACTGGTCAGCTGCAGGGCCTGGCGGATCGTGGCCCGATTGGTCTGCACACCGGGGAAGTACGCTGCCAGCGGATCGTCGAGGCGCAGCCTGCCCTCCTGGGCCAGCTGAAGGACCACCGTCGCCGTCAGCGACTTGGTGATGCTGCCGATGCGCATATGGTCGGCGACATCCATGGGGGCGCGGGTCGCGACATTGGACACACCGAGCGCGGCTTGCCACGACGCCCCGCCCGGTGTCTGCACCGAGACGATCAACCCTGGGATGCCCATCGTTGTCATCTGCGCGGTGATCAGCGGCAGCAGCCGGGCTGGTAATGAGGACGGCCCCTCGGGCTGGGCGGCCGCGCCGCCAGGGGACGTCAGCGCCAACACCAGCACGGTGGCGATCGCGATGCGCAGTCTTGACATCAGCCGCCGTCCGGTGGGGGAAGTGATGGGAACACTAGGCCACGGCGGCGGTGGTCGCCAGGGATGCCCTGGCGTCAAGCAGGAGTCAGCAGAGCGCTGCGGCGCCCAGCACCCCGCCTGCGATCAGGGTGATGCCGACGACGGCGTGGCCCTGTCCTGTTGCTGCCGCGATCACGATGCCCACGATGGCCGCGATCACGAGAACCGTCAGCACGACGGCCATGAAGATGCGGGAAATGTTGCCTGGCGACGACGAAGCGGCCAGCGCCGCATGGGTCGGTTCGTTCACAGCCGTCATCGAACACCTCCATATGTGAGGGTGCTCACCTTATCAGAAATACGTGATGCGCGTCACTTACTACCGGGGGTGTCAATAACGGGAGTGGAACGATGGGTGCCATGCCCATCCGCGCCGTCCTCTTCGATTTTTCCGGCACGCTGTTCCGCCTGGAGGAGGACGACAGCTGGTTCGCCGGCATGGAACTGGTCGACGACTCGTTGTCCCCGGCCGGCCGCCGCGCTGTCGACACGCACGTCCAGGCCGAGCTGATGGAACGGCTCACCCACCCCACCGGCGGCAACATCGAGCTGACCGAGGCGGCCTACCAGACATGGCTGAACCGCGACCTCGCGCCGTACCTGCACCGGGAGGCCTACCTGCACGTGCTGCGCGAGTCAGGCCTGCCGTCGCGCCACGCCGAGTCCCTCTACGACAAAGTCGTCGACCCGGCCTCGTGGCGGCCCTACCCCGACACCGTCGAGGTGCTGCGGTCGCTGCGCGAGCGTGGACTGCGCACCGCGGTGGTCTCCAACATCGCGTTCGACATCCGGCCGGCGTTCGTGACGGCGGGAGCCGACGCCGATGAGTTCGTGCTCTCGTTCGAGGTCGGCGCGGTCAAACCCGACCCGCGCATCTTCCTGGTCGCACTCGAGCGGCTGGGCGTCAGCGCCGAGGAGGCGATCATGGTCGGCGACAGCGAGGAGAACGACGGTGCGGCGCGCGATCTCGGGTGCGAGTTCGTTCTGGTCGACCCGTTGCCGATTGCGCAGCGGCCGACCGGGCTGATCGACGGGCTGCTGGCCCGCCTCTGAGCGACTGCCGGGCTTGGCGCAGCGCAACGGAAGTGGTTGCCGCACTGCAGATCCGGGGCGGCTGCAGCACACGCGCGACGACTCCCCCACAGCGGCCGGCGCGAGGGGTAGCGTTTGACGTCATGGCCGACTCTGAGCGCATCATCCCGCCGTGGTGGCTGAAGCCCATGAACAAGGTCTTCATGGGGGCGATGCGGCTGGGCATCGTCAAGGACGGCCCGGTGGTGCTGACGGTGCCGGGCCGCAAGTCAGGCAAGCCGCGCTCGACCCCGATCACCCCGTTCACCGTCGACGGCAAGCGCTATGTGGTCGGCGGCTTCCCGGGCGCGGACTGGGTGCGCAACGTCCGCGCCGCTGACGCCGTCACCGTGACCCAGGGCAAACGCTCCGAACGCCTGCACATGGTCGAGCTGCCGCCTGACGAGGCCCGCCCACTGCTGCGGGCCTTTCCCGCCCTGGTGCCGACCGGCGTGAGCTTCATGAAGAACGCCGGCCTGGTCACCGAGGGCAAGCCCGACGAGTTCGAAGCATTGGCCGGGCGGTGCGCGGTGTTCCGGTTCGACCCGATCTCATGACCCGGCTCTGGTTGATCGTCACGGCCGCACTGGTGTGTGCTGTCACGAATGCTCCTGCCGCCCAGGCGAATCCGATCTGCACGGCTGGCGGCCCGCCCCCCGGCTCGGCCAGTAAGGCCTACGCCGGCGGCACCGTGTGGATCAGCCCCGACGGGCTCGTCGGCGTCTCCACCGCGGACGGCAACGGCCGGGTTCGGGTACCCAGCGCGTCGCCGATGCCGCTTCAGGCGCTGGTGATCGACGCCCAATCCGACGGTCAGCAACAACTCATCGTCAGCGACGGCCGCGTCGCGCACCTCTTCGCCCTCACCGGCTGCACGATCTCCACCGTCTACGACGGGCAGGGCGAACCATTCCTGTTCGACCTGCAGAACCTGCGCGGCAACGGCACCGGAATCGGGTGCAGCGATCTCGGCGACGGCCGCCGTCTGGTAGGACTGCAGGCGCTGCCCGACGGTGCCGGGTACACGGTGCGCCGCACCGAGATCGACCTGGACGGGCCGGTCGCGACCATCGGCCGCTCCGATACCGTTCCCGGTGGCTCCCAGCAGGACCCGGTCGTCGCCTCGGCGATGACCATCAGCTGCGGCGCACAGACCATCACCCAGGACGGAGTTCAACAACCTTGAGTGCGGACAACCCCTTCGACCCGTCCCTGTGGCGAGCCGTCGACGGCTTCGAGGACCTGACCGACATCACCTACCACCGGCACGTCTCCGACGGCACGGTGCGGGTGGCGTTCAACCGGCCGGAGGTGCGCAACGCGTTTCGCCCCCACACTGTCGACGAGCTGTACCGCGCGCTTGATCACGCCCGGATGTCACCGGATGTCGGTGTGGTGCTGCTGACCGGCAACGGCCCCTCGGCCAAGGACGGCGGCTGGGCGTTCTGCTCGGGCGGCGATCAGCGCATCCGCGGGCGCACCGGATATCAGTACGCCGAGGGCGAGACGGCCGACACCGTCGACGTGGCCCGGGCGGGCCGGCTGCACATCCTCGAGGTGCAGCGGCTCATCCGCTTCATGCCCAAGGTGGTCATCTGCCTGGTCAACGGCTGGGCCGCCGGCGGCGGGCACAGCCTGCACGTGGTGTGCGACCTCACCCTGGCCAGCCGCGAGCACGCCCGCTTCAAGCAGACCGACGCCGACGTGGGCAGCTTCGACGGCGGCTACGGCAGCGCGTACCTGGCCCGCCAGGTCGGACAGAAGTTCGCCAGGGAGATCTTCTTCCTCGGCGAGACCTACACCGCCGAGCAGATGCACCAGATGGGCGCCGTCAACCGGGTGATCGACCACGCCGAGCTGGAGACCGCCGGGGTGGCCTGGGCCAAGGCCATCAACGGCAAATCGCCTCAGGCGCAACGCATGTTGAAGTTCGCGTTCAACCTGCTCGACGACGGACTGGTCGGCCAGCAGCTGTTCGCCGGGGAGGCCACCCGGCTGGCCTACATGACCGACGAAGCCGTCGAGGGCCGCGATGCGTTCCTCGAGAAGCGCGATCCGGACTGGAGCCCGTTCCCGCGGTACTTCTGATTCCGGGCAGTCCATAGACTCACGGCTCGTGAACCCTTTGCGCCGCAGGTTGACCGAGGCCATCGCGCTGGCCGGCATGCGTCCCCCGCTCAGCGTGCCCACCGGCACCACCGTCGACCTGCGCGGCAAGCGGGTCCTGGTGACCGGCGCATCCTCCGGGATCGGGGAAGCCGGCGCGGAGTTGTTCGCCCGGGCGGGAGCCGATGTGATTGTCGTCGCCCGTCGTGCGGACCTGCTCGAGGCGGTCGCCGAACGCATCACCACCGGGGGCGGGCAGGCCACCGCGATCCCCTGCGACCTTGCCGACCTCGACGCCGTCGACGCCCTGGTGGACACCGTCGGCGCCGTCGACATCCTGGTCAACAACGCGGGCCGGTCGATCCGGCGGCCGCTGGCCGAGTCGCTGGACCGCTGGCATGACGTCGAACGCACCATGACCCTGAACTACTACTCGCCGCTGCGGCTCATCCGGGGTTTCGCCCCGGGCATGATCGAACGCGGCGACGGGCACATCATCAACGTCTCGACGTGGGGAGTGCTCAGCGAGGCCTCGCCCTTGTTCGGTGTCTACAACGCCTCCAAGGCGGCGCTCAGCGCGGTCAGCCGCGTCATCGAAACCGAATGGTCCGGCCAGGGCGTACACTCGACAACCCTGTACTACCCCTTGGTCGCGACCCCGATGATCGCCCCGACCCGGGCCTACGACGGCCTTCCCGCGCTCACCCCGCAGGAGGCCGGCCAGTGGATGATCGACGCCGCCCGGCACCGACCGGTGCGCATCGCCCCGCGGATCGCCGTCACCGCCCGCGCCATCGACGTCGTCGCTCCGGGTGTGCTCAACCGGATGATGAAGCGTCAGCGCGTGCAGCCCAACTGAGGTAGACACGAAGCCATGGAGATCCTGGCGAGCCGGACGTTGTTCCGGCCGGCCGACTATCCGCACTCGGTCAGCTTCTATCGCGACGCCATCGGACTGGCTGTCGCCCGCGAGTACGTCGGCGGCACCGTGTTCTACGCCGGGCAGTCGTTGATCGAACTCGCCGCCCACGGCGCGCCGACGGCTCCGGGCGGCCCGTTTCCCGGCGCGCTGTGGCTTCAGGTCCGCGACCTCTACGCCACGCGAGACGAATTGCGAAGTCGCAGTGTGGAAATCGTCCGCGAAGCCCGGCAGGAGCCGTGGGGTCTGCACGAGATGCACGTCGTCGACCCGGACGGGGTGACGCTGATCTTCGTCCAGATTCCCGACGACCACCCGCTACGCCGGGACACCCGCGGCTAGTGCGTGGCCCCCACCAACGGCCAGCCCACTGAGGCCAACCGGGCCGCAACCTGGTTCAGCTCTTCAGGATTCGGCTCTTTTTCGATCACGTCCCGGATCGCCTGACGCAGCTGCTCGGGCGTGACGGGCGTGTCGTAGTCAGTATGCCGCAGGATCGTCGAGGCAGCCTGGACGACCTCGTCTTCGGTCAGCGACCTCTTCAGCAGGGCGAGCAGGGGGTAGTAGTCCTTTGGAGGAACTCCCTCGGGGTACCCCTTGTGCAGCCAATCGAGAACGCTCTCCAGAAAATTGGTGTGCTCTTCAGCAGTCATCGTCCGCTCACTTCTTGGGGAGCATCGGGAACAGGTCGACGCCGAAGTGATGGATGATCGTCGCCCGGGTGATCCACAGGACGGCGGTCACGATCACCAGGGAGACGAAGAGAAACAACAGAATCCCGAAGTACTTCAGCGCCGGATTGGGCTTGTGGATGACGTGGTCGGCCTCTTCGCCGCCGGCGCCGAACGAGTAGGCCAGCATCCCCGTGGCGAACAGAGCCGGCAGGCCGGCGCCGAGGACAAGTCCGACGATCAGGACTTTGATAATGGACTCGAAATACTGCATGAGGTCTGTCCTTTACTCCGGGCGACGATCAGACGGACGCTTTGGGCGAAGTCGGCTTTGCAACCTTGGTTGCCTCGCGGACCTCAGCTGGGACTACCGAGTTGGTGGAGGTGTCCCAGTCCGCATTGACGTTGCTGCTGTCGACCTTCTGCTGCTGGGCCCGCCACCACATGTAGAACGAGAGCCCAACCAGGATCACGAAGATCAGGCCATCCCCTGCCAACTGCGAGGAGGTCAGGGACTTCACTGCGTCGGACAGCCAGTAGGACAGTGCACCGACGAGTGCAGCTGCCGGCAGGGTGACCAGCCAGGCCACCGCCATCCGGCCGGCGACTGCCCAGCGGACCTCAGCCCCCGGCTTGCCCACGCCGCTGCCCAGGATCGAGCCGGTGGCGACGTGAGTGGTCGACAGCGCCATACCGGCCGCGCTGGAGCTCAGGATGATCGCGGCCGAGGAGGCCTCAGCAGCCAGGCCCTGGGGGGACTCGATCTCCACCAGGCCCTTACCGAGCGTCCGGATGACGCGCCAGCCGCCGATGTAGGTACCGAGGCCGATGGCCAAGGCGCAGGAGAGGATGATCCAGAACGGCAGACCGTCCTTCTTCACGTCGCCGGTAAGGTGACCCGTGGTGATCAGCGCCAGCGCGATCACGCCCATGGTCTTCTGTGCGTCATTGGTGCCGTGGGCGAGCGCGACCAGCGACGCCGTCGCGATCTGGCCCCACCGGAAGCCCTCCTCGCGGCGACGCGCGAGCACCTTGCGGGTGATCCGGTACACCAACCAGGTCCCGCACGCTGCGACGACGCCGGCGATGACCGGTGCGGCAACCGCCGGGATGAGCACCTTCTCGGTGACGCCCTTCCAGTTGACACCCGCCATCCCGAGCGCGGCCAGGCCGGCGCCGATCAAGCCGCCGAACAGCGCGTGAGACGAGCTGGACGGGATGCCGAACAGCCAGGTCAGCAGGTTCCACAGAATGCCGCCGATCAGGCCCGCGAAGATGATCGTGAGCCCCATCGACGCATCGATGTTCGGCAGCAGGTGACCGGTCTTCGAGTCCTGCACCTTCAGCACGGACGTGGTGACCGTGACAGCGACCTCGACCGACAGGAAGGCGCCGACCAGGTTCAGGATGCCCGCGAGGAGCACCGCTGTCTTGGGCTTCAGCGCCCCTGTGGCGATCGAGGTGGCCATGGCGTTACCGGTGTCATGGAACCCATTGGTGAAATCGAATGCCAGTGCTGTCGCAATCAACAGCACCAGGATGATCATCTCGGCGCTCATAGGCTGTGATTCTGCTGGGTCAGACGACCCTTTGCCTAGTTGCCGAAAGTCACCGAAATCGCTGTAAGCAGGGCATTTGCAAACCCCCCGGCAGGTGTTCATCGGTTGTTCACCTGCCATAGTGCCGACGTTGGCCTGTTCCGCCGGGCGCAGGGTAGATCCATAGCGCGGCACCCCTTGGTGCCGACTAAGATTCTCGACGTCCATCGGGCGCCTGCGGACGCCCCGGCCAGGGAGATGCCGTGGTGTCCAATTTCATCACCAAGATCGTGGCCTGGATCAAATCCGGCTACCCCGACGGTGTTCCCCGCCCGGACCAGGTTCCACTGTTTGCGCTTCTGCGTCGTCGGCTCACCGACGACGAGGTCAAAGCCGTCGCGCAGACGCTTCTCGACAGCGGCGAGTTCGACCACGTCGACATCGGCGTCCTCATCACCGAGATCACCGATGACCTGCCCTCACCGGAGGACGTGGAGCGGGTCCGGGCCAAGCTGGCCACCTACGGCTGGCCGCTGGATGATCCGCGGGACAGTGAGGAAGCCGAATAACCACGCTGCGAGCCCTCGCCATCCCCCCCGGCCCCTCGGCACAGTCACTGCTGGCAGCGCTCGGGGGTGTCCTCGACGGGCGTGACGCCCCACTGGTTCCCATCCCTGCCGGAGATCTGCGGGAGAGCGAACTGCTGACGACCTCGTTGCGGGTCGGTGAAGAGATCGACGACGACGTCGCACTGGTGGTGTCGACGTCGGGCACCACCGGAACACCCAAGGGCGCGATGCTCACCCCGGCCGCACTGATCGCGAGCGCGGCGGCGACGCACGACCGCCTCGGCGGTCCGGGCACCTGGCTGCTGGCGCTGCCCACCCACCACATCGCCGGGATCCAGGTTCTGGTGCGCAGCCTGCAGGCCGGCACGGTGCCCGTCGAACTCGACGTCTCGGCGGGCTTCGACCCAACCGAATTGCCAACGGCGGTAGCCCAATTGGGCTCCGGTCGGCGTTACACCTCGATGGTGGCCACTCAGCTCGCCAAGGCGCTGCTGGATCCCGAAGCCACCGCGGCACTGGCTGAACTCGACGCTGTGCTGCTCGGCGGCGGGCCGGCCCCGCGACCGGTACTCGACGGCGCGGCGGCCGCCGGAATCGCGGTGGTGCGCACCTACGGTTCGAGCGAGACCGCCGGCGGCTGCGTCTACGACGGGGTTCCGCTCGACGGGGTGCGGATACGGCTGGACGACGGCACCGAGCCGGGCGAGGGACGCATCGTGATCGGCGGGCCGACACTGGCCAAGGGCTATCGCAACCCGCCTGACCCCGACCCGTTCGCCGAGGCGGGCTGGTTTCACACCGACGACCTCGGCATGGTCGACGACAACGGGCGGCTGGTGGTTCTGGGGCGCGCCGACGAAGCGATCAGCACCGGTGGGCTGACTGTGCTGCCCGGACCCGTCGAGGCCGTACTGTCGCGGCACCCGGCCATCGCCGACTGCGCGGTGTTCGGGGTGCCCGACGAACGTCTGGGTCAGCGGGTGGTGGCCGCGGTCGTCGTCGTCCCCGGCGCGGTCGAGCCGAGCATCGACGACATCAAGGACTACCTCGCCCACTCGCTGGATTCGACGGCCGCACCGCGGGAACTCCACATCATCGACGAACTGCCCCGCCGGGGCATCGGCAAGTTGGACCGCCGGGCATTGCGGCTCCGCTTCGAAAACGGCGGAGATTTGCCAGGCGGCTACGGTTGGTGAACAATTGTTCACTGAAGGAGGTCTTTCCTATGGGCGACCTGAAATATCTCGACCTGCACGGTGACCGCGTGGCCTACCTCGACGAAGGCCAGGGCGAGGTGATCCTGCTGATCCACGGCATGGCAGGCAGCTCGCAGACCTGGCGGTCGGTAATCCGGCCGCTGTCGCGCAAGTACCGCGTCGTGGCACCGGACCTGCTCGGGCACGGCAACTCCGCCAAACCGCGCAGCGACTACTCGCTGGGCGCGTTCGCGGTGTCACTGCGCGACCTGCTCGACGAGTTGGGCGTCGCGCAGGCCACCGTCGTCGGCCATTCGCTCGGCGGCGGGGTGGCCATGCAGTTCGTCTACCAGCATCCCGACTACGCCCAGCGCCTGATCCTGATCGGCAGCGGTGGGCTGGGTCCCGATGTCGGCTGGACCCTGCGACTGCTGTCGGCACCGGGAGCCGAGTTCATCATGCCGATCATCGCGCCACCGCCGGTGCTGTCGGTCGGCGAAAAGGTTCGCTCCCTGTTCGCCAAGATGGGGATCGAGTCGCCGCGCGGCGCCGAGATCTGGAACGCCTACAGCTCGTTCTCCGACGCCGAGACCCGGCAGGCGTTCCTGCGCACACTGCGCTCCGTGGTCGACTTCCGCGGTCAGTCGGTCAGCGCGTTGAACCGCTTGCACGTCAAGGCAAACCTGCCGACGATGGCGATCTGGGGCGACCAGGACGCGATCATCCCCGTCGACCACGCCTACGCCGCCCAGGCAACCCGGCCCGACGTCCGGCTGGAAGTGCTGACCGGTGTGGGGCACTTCCCCCAGGTCGAGCGGCCGGCCGAGGTCGTCGAGCTCATCGAGGACTTCATCGCCACCGAGCCGGGCGCCGTCATCGAGCAGCCCGCCACCCCGGTGTGACCGAGCGGTTCGCCTCCGCACCCGTCGCGCGGCTGGCGACGGTGACACCCGAGGGCCGTCCGCACGTGGTGCCGATCGTGTTCGCCGTCGACGGCGACGTCATCTACACCGCGGTCGACGGCAAACCGAAGTCCACGCAGCGGCTGCGCAGGCTGGCCAATATCGCGGCCAATCCATCGGTGAGTGTGCTGGTCGACCACTACGGCGACGACTGGTCCCAGCTGTGGTGGGTACGGGCCGACGGTGTCGCCTCGATCGTGGCGGACGGACCCGAGTTCGACCGGGGCGTGAGGTTGTTGCGGGCGAAATACCCTCAGTATGAATCGGTTTCACTCGACGGTCCGGCGCTGGTGGTGACGGTGCAGAAGTGGACGTCCTGGCCGGGTTGAGGGCCCTCGTAAGCTGGATAACCGTGAGCATCGGGCGCAAGGAAGCGATCGCGGTCAGCGTCGGTGTTCTCCTGGTGGCTGCGGCATTCATCGTCCCGCACCTGAACCTGGGCATCGTCACACCGCTGGTCAACATGAAGCCGGCGGAGATCAAGGCGTTCGCCGACGCCGCCCCGATCTTCGGCTGGTGGAACGCCCATATCGGCTGGGGCACCGTACCGGCGATTGTGATCGGCGCCGCCGCCGTGATCTGGGGGGCCGCGCTCGCCCAACGGCTGTCCTGGCGTGCGCTGACCTTCACGGTGTGGGCGACGTCCTTCGCGTGGGCGTTCGCGCTGGCGATGATCGACGGCTGGCAGCGCGGGTTCGCCGGCCGGCTCACCGCACGCCACGAGTACCTGCGCCAGGTGCCCACCATCACTGACATCCCCGAGGCTGTTCGCACGTTCTCGAGCAGAATCCTGGATTTCCAACCGAATTCGTGGATCACCCACGTCTCCGGCCACCCACCTGGCGCCCTGCTGACCTTCGTATGGCTCGAGCGGATCGGACTCGGCGGCGGCGCCTGGGCCGCGTTGTGGTGCGTGCTGATCGGGTCCAGCGCAGCCGCGGCGGTGATCGTGGCGGTGCGGGCGCTCAGCGACGAGGCCACCGCGCGCCTGGTCGCACCGTTCGTCGCGGTGGCCCCCACGGCCATCTGGATCGCGGTCTCGGCCGACGGCTACTTCACCGGGGTGGCCGCCTGGGGTATCGCCCTGCTGGCGTTGGCCGTTCGCCAACGAGTGCGCCGGCCGTGGCTTGCCGCCACCGGGGCGGGGCTGCTGCTGGGGTGGGGCATCTTCGTCAACTATGGCCTGGCGTTGATTGCGCTGCCCGCGGTGGCGGTGCTGATCTGTGCCGCCGACTGCCGCACCGCGCTACGCACACTGATCCCTGCGGTGCTGGCCGCGCTGGCGGTCGTCGCCGTGTTCGCCGTGGCCGGATTCTGGTGGTTCGACGGCTACGTTCTTGTCCAACAACGCTATTGGCAGGGCATCGCGAACAACCGGCCGTTCCAGTACTGGGGTTGGGCCAACTTCGCGTCCGTGGTGTGCGCCATCGGCCTGGGCAGCGTGGCCGGTATCGGCCGGGTACTCGACATCGCGGCGATCAAGCGCCGCTCGGGCCTGCACATGCTGGTGCTGGCTGCCCTGGCGGCAATCGTGTTCGCCGACCTGTCGATGCTGTCCAAGGCCGAGACCGAACGGATCTGGCTGCCGTTCACGGTGTGGCTGACCGCCGCGGGTGCCCTGTTACCCGCCCGCACCCACCGATGGTGGCTGAGCCTCAATATCACCGGCGCCCTGCTGTTGAACCACCTGATCCTGACGAACTGGTAGCAAGCGGTCGCCGACCAGGTAAAGCAACGCCGCGCCCCACACCACCGCCAACGCGATCCAGAACCCGGTCTGATAGTCGCGGTCGAGCACCGTGAGATTGTCCAGATGCTGACCCGGCTTGGAGTACACCGGAATGGCCAGCGCCACCAGCACCACCGTCAGCAGCCCGGCCACCAGCACCGGCGTCCACCACCGGTGCGGCAGCAGCCGCCGACCGGCGAACCCGAGTGCCACGCACAGCGGCGCGAACACCGCATCATGCAACAGCACCCCGATCAGCGCCCAGGCCACGATGCGGATGATCACCTCGGTCGAGTTGTCCCACACCAGCACCGCGCCGTAGACCCCGACGGCCAGGCCCGCGACAACGAGAGCTACCCGGATACCGTTCACTGCACGACCTCAATCCTGGTCAGCCACTTCGTCTGCAGCACACCGGGTCGCGTGGGTGCGATCAGCCGGCACGGGTACCCGTGGTCGAGGTCGAGGGTCTGACCGTTGACCTTCAGCGCGATCAACGTCATCGAGTCACCGGCGTGCCGGGCCGGCAGCACCGTGCGCGAGTACGGGCCCGGCGGCTCCAGCGAGATCATCCGGACATCGGAATCCGGCTTGCCACCAACCGCTTTGACCAGATCTGCCAGCACCACGCCGGTCCAGTCGGCCTCTGCACTCCAGCCTTCGACGCAGGCGATCGGCAACCGATGGGTGGTCTGCGGTAGCGCGGCAAGCTCGGCCAACGAGAACGCCTTGGTGGTCGCGCCGTTGACGACGGTCAGCCGGTACTGCGGCGACTGTGCAGCCTGGATCACCCCGGCGGCCCACGCCGTCCGGTTCACCGGAAGGCCCTGCGGCCCATCACCCGAACGGGGTGCCAGCAGGGAGACCTTCCTGAGCCAGGAAACCGTTTGCCCGGCAGTCAGAATCGTCGCCGCACCCACCGCCAGCCCGGTGCCTGCCAACACCGCGCGACGGCGCGGTCCGTGGTGCGGCATCAGCCCGCCTGCCGGAACATCGTCGAGCGGCTCACCCAGCGCGCGACGGATCACCGGCAGCTTGACACCGATGTGCACCAGCACAGCACCGGCCGCGACATAGGCCATCGCGTAATGGCTTGTGGTGAAGAAGAACTCGAACGCATACCACTGCGCGATGTTCATGATCCCGGTGGACAGCTGAAACAACATGGCGCCCACCAGGACCAGGATCGAGGCCCGCTCCAGCTGCCGGGTGAGCCCGCCGATGATGGGCCGCTCGAACAGTTTCGGGTACACCGACCACAGCTTGACCACCAGCAGCGGGATCGCCGCGATACCGGAGATCACGTGCAGCCCCTGGGTGAACTGGTAGAGCCACACCGGCCGGGTGGGCCAGAAGAACCACGGCTGGGGATGCTGGATGAAGTGGCTGATCAATCCGGTGACAAAGCAGATGGTCACGGCAATGCCCAGTGCGACCCCGACCCGGGCCGTCACCGCGGTGCCACGCAAGGTGTACTTGGTGGCAGCTTTCGCGTCCCCCGTCATTTCAGCGCGAGTGTAGCCACAACACGGTTGCCGATCGGGTGAATCGACACCAACGCCATCCCAACTTCATCTGCCAACGTGGCCGCACAATCCACGCCGACCGCCGCCCATTGAAACCACGGCCCGATGCTGCGCGAGGATTCCAGGCGCACCCAACTGGTACGCACTCCGGCCACATCCGGATCGAATTCCGCCACGCAGCGGCCACCGCGCGACATCAGTTCGGCCGCCCGGCGCAGCACCCGCCGCGGATCACCCGCCAGGCCGATATTGCCGTCGGCCAGCAGCACCGTGCGCCAGCGCCCGGTCCCGGGCAGCGGGTCGAACACGTCGCGCAGAAGTGCCGGAGCCCCGCTTCGCCGGGCCATCCTTACCGCGGTCTCGGACTGATCGACCCCGAGTGCGGGAATACCACGGCGCACCAGATGCGCCACCAAACGCCCTGGACCGCAACCTAAGTCGATGGTGGGGCCGTCACACAGATCGACGACGGCGGTGTCGAAGCTCTTATCCGAACCCTGCCCGAGCCAGCTGTGCACCGGCAGCTTGTGCAGCCGTCCGTCGTCGTGGCGAAGCCAGCAACACTCGCCGTCCAGTGCGCGGTCGTAGAGCTGTCCCAACATGTCAAACCTCTCGTGTGGCGTGCGCGAACCGGCTCGTTGACCGGCAGGCCGCGCGGACCGTAGGGATGTCGTCGACGGTGTCGACGTCGTGCAACTCCTCGACGAGCGACACGTTCTGCACTGTGTGCCGCAGCGCCGCAAGCGTTACAGCACCGGTGTCAGCCTGCGACATCGGCACCTCACGCAGGCATTCGGCAGTGCGGGCCTCGGACACCCCGAGAATCCACCAGCCGCCGTCGCGCGCCATCCCGAGGAGCGCGGGTGTGGCCAACAACGTTCGGGCGCACGAGGTGAGCAACTCGGCACTCACCTGCGGGGTGTCCATCCCGATCTGCAGCACCGGCCGCCCCGCCGCGGCGTCGGCGTGGGCGTTGGCCAGGCGCTCGGCGAAATCGTCGCCGCGCTGGTCGATCACGGTGAACGCGCGCAACCGCTCGCGGATCTCCGCCTGGCGGCACGCCCGGTCGAGCTCACCGGTCATCGCCACCACGCGGGACGCCACCGGGGTATCGGCCACCGCGTCGAGGGTGTCCAGCAATGCCGCCGCGGCGATCTCGGCGGCGGCCTCGTCACCCAGGGTCGCTGCCAGTCGGGTCTTGGCCAGCCCCGGCACCGGCGCCTTGGCCACCACGAGGGCCGTCACCGGTATCGGGGGCTGCATCACGAGATGACCTTCCAGAAGTCGACTGCTGCCGTGAAACTGCCCCGCACCGACCCGCTCACTTTCGACTTCCCTCCGGTACGGGGCCCGTAGTCGACGTCGACCTCGACAACTCGCCAGCCGGCAGCCGCGGCGCGGACCAGTAGTTCGAGCGGGTACCCCGATCGGCGATCGGTCACCCCCAGCCCGAGTAGCGCCTCGCGGCGGGCCACCCGCATCGGGGCGATGTCGTGTACGGCCAGTTTGTGCCGGGTGCGCAACCGCCAGCACACCGCCGCGGTGCCCAGCCGCGCATGCCAGGGCCATTTCAGTCCGCGCACGGGTCGGCGGCGCCCGGTGACCATGTCGGCACCACGGTCCAACTCGGCGACCAGCCGCGGCAAATCGGCCGGATTCAGCGATCCGTCCCCGTCGAGCACCGCCACCAACGCGGTCCCGGCGGCGACAATTCCGGCCTGTACGGCGGCCCCGTAGCCGGGCTGTGACTCGAAAACGACGTCCGCGCCGTGGGTTCGGGCGACCTCGGCGGTGCCGTCGGTGCTGTTGTTGTCAACGACCAGAGCGCGGTAACCAGCCGGTATGGCCGCGAGTACGGCAGGAAGTGACTCCGCCTCGTCGAGGCAGGGCAGCACCACGGTCACCGGACACTCGGGCATGATGACAACTTAGGGCAGCGATGGGGAGTCAATGACGAAACCGTGACGTTGGTGCAGGTGAGGGCCATTGTTCGCTACCCTCGGACCTATGACGGCCAGGGTTCTGATCGCCGACGATGACACCGTCGTGCGCGATGTGGTGCGTCGTTACCTGGAGCGCGACGGCCTGGAAGTCACGGTTGCCGGCGACGGCAGCGAGGCACTGCGGGTGCTGGGCACCCAGCGCATCGACGTGGCGGTGCTCGACGTGATGATGCCCGGGCCCAACGGGCTGTCACTGTGCCGCACGCTGCGCCAGGGCGGCGACTACAGCGTGCCGGTGATTCTGCTGACCGCCCTCGGCGAAGAGGACGACCGCATCGCCGGCTTGGAGGCCGGCGCCGACGACTACCTGACCAAGCCGTTCAGTCCGCGCGAACTGGCACTGCGGGTGCGTTCGGTGCTGCGCCGTGCGCCGTCGCCGGCGGCGGCGCTACCGCTGGAGATCACCGTCGGTGACCTGACGGTGTCGACGGCGTCGCGGTCAGTGACCATCGACGGCAGCCCGGTGGGGCTGACCAACCGAGAGTTTGATCTGCTGCTGTT
Organism: Mycobacterium sp. DL592; assembly: GCF_011694515.1. Classification (NCBI taxonomy): domain Bacteria; kingdom Bacillati; phylum Actinomycetota; class Actinomycetes; order Mycobacteriales; family Mycobacteriaceae; genus Mycobacterium; species Mycobacterium sp. DL592. The sequence continues at coordinate 4,357,565 of NZ_CP050192.1, forward strand.
CTTCTTGACCCACACCGACACCGTCTTCTCCCGCGAGGAGTTGCTGCAGAAGGTGTGGCGCTGGGATTTCGGTGACTTGTCGACGGTCACAGTGCACGTCAAGCGATTGCGTTCCAAGCTTGGCGAGCACCATCGCGTCCAAACGGTCTGGGGCCGTGGATATTTGTGGCGCGGTGAAGCCGGCGGCGGTGATCGTGCCACCGCGTGACATCGCCGAAATCGCACTGCTGGCGCTGGCGTGTTCACTGCCGGTGGTTGTTCTCGGCTGGCTGATCATTCGGCTGGCCAGGTCGTGGTCGATGACGGTCACGATGGTGGCGCTGGTGCTGATACCGGTGCTGGCGACTCTGACCGGCGTCGTTGGGGCCAGCGGGTTCATGATCACCGACACGTTCGCCCGCACCGCCGTGGTGCTGGGCATCGTCGCGGTGGTGACGGTCCCCTCGGCGGTGATGCTGGCCCGCTACCAGGCCCGAAGAACGGTGTGGGAGCAGGAGATTCGCGACGCCGAGCGGGCTGCCGAGCAGTCCCGGCGTCGGTTGGTCGCGTTCGTCAGCCATGACCTTCGCACTCCCCTTGCCGGTATCCGCGCGCTGGCCGAGGCGATCGCCGACGGTGTGGTGCGTGACGACGAAGTACAGGTTCAGGCCAAACACATTGAGCAGGAATCGATCCGGCTCTCCGAGATGGTTGACGACCTGTTCGAGATGTCGAAGATCAACGCCGGTGCGGTATACGCGCCGTACGAGAAGGTGGCCCTCGACGAGGTCGTCGACGACGTTCTGTCGGCGCACCGGATCGCCTCCGAGCGCGCCGGTGTGCACCTGGAGGTGTCGATGCCGCCCAAACCGGTACGGGTCGTCGGCAGCGACCGGGCACTGGTGCGCGTGCTGTCGAATCTGGTGGCCAACGCGATCGCCCACACCCCGACCGGCGGGACGGTGAAACTGGCGGTCGGCTCGGACGCCAAGGGCGCCTGGGCCCGGGTCGACGACACCGGCGTGGGCATCAATGAAGCCGATCTGCCGCGGGTGTTCGACGTCGCTTACCGCGGCTCCAACGGCCGGGTGTCGCGTGCCGACCCGTCACTGCCGAGCGGCTCCGGCCTGGGACTGGCGATCGCCGCCGGGCTGGTGCAGGCCCACCGCGGCACACTCTCAGCACACAACCTGCCGACCGGGGCACGGTTCGAGGTGCGGCTTCCGCTCGCCGACTAGTCTTGGACATGCCGGTGAAGGGAGACCCCGTTGTCTGTTGCCCAGCGTGAACGTGCCGCACTCGTCGAGAGCCTGCGCAGTGTTGGACCTGATGCCCCGACGCTATGTGAAGGCTGGACGGCCCGAGACCTGGCTGCCCACTTGGTGATCCGCGAATACCGCCTCGACGCTGCACCGGGAATTCTCATCCCGGCGTTCGCCGCCCACACCGCCAAAGTGCAGGACGACGTGGCACGCGGCACCGAGTGGAACGCGCTGCTGGACAAGATCGCCGCGGGGCCACCGTTGTATTCGCCGCTGAAGGCCCTCGACGCGGTGGCCAACGTCGCCGAGATGTTCATCCACACCGAGGACGTGCGGCGGGCCCAGCCGGACTGGGCGCCGCGGCCGACGGACCCGGAGCTGGGCGCCAAGTTGCGCCGCACGCTGGGGATGACGGCCCGGCTGACGCTGGCCAAGATTCCGGCCCGGGTGGAACTGCGCACACCGGACGGGCAGACGGTACTGACCGCGGGCAGCGGACCCGCCGTGACGGTCACCGGTCCGATCGAGGAACTCGTGCTGTTCGCGTCGGGGCGCCTGGCCCGGGTCGACTTCGACGGCGATGAGGCTGCCGTGCAGGCGGTGCGCGATGCCCCCAAAGGCTTGTAGTCCGATGGTCCGACAGTAACCCGACGGCGGCATTTCGGGGTTCTGAACGCAGTGGCGTTACTGTCGGCCGCTCAGTCCTCCAGGGACCGGCACAGCCGCTCGGCGGCGTTGACGTAGTCCTCGATGAACTCCAGCACCACCTCGCGCGCGGGCCGGACCTTGTTCATCAGCCCGACGCCCTGACCGACGAAGTACGTCGCCAGCTGCTGGGCGCCCGGATGGCCACTCTCGGCGAGCTTGTCGATGCGACGCAGCACGGGCTCGGCGATCATCGACTGCAGCGGCAGGGGCAGCGGCTGCCGGCCGCCCTGGTTCGGCAGCCACGCGTCGGTCCAGTCCGAACGTAGTTGGCGCGACGGCTTTCCGGTGCGTCCGGCCGAGCGGACGGTGTCCCGCGAAGACGCGGCCAGCATCTTCTGCACGGTGTAGGGGGCGGTCTCGGCCTCCTCCGTGGTCAACCACACCGACCCCGTCCACGCACCGGCCGCACCGAGCGCCACCGACGCCGCCATCTGCCGCCCGGTCACGATCCCGCCGGCGGCCAGCACCGGCACCGGCTTGCCGATCGCCTCGATGGCTTCGATCACTTCGGGGATCAGCACCAGTGTGGTGACCTCCCCGCAGTGGCCGCCGGCCTCGGTGCCTTGGGCGATGATCAGGTCGACGCCGGCGTTGACCTGCTTGATGGCGTGCTCCTTGGCGCCGACCAGAGCCGCCACCGGAATGCCGGTCTGCTTGCCCGCCTCGATCATGTAGTCCGGCGGCACGCCAAGTGCGTTGGCCATCAATTTGATCGGGTGGTTCAGCGCGACTTCGAGCAAGCTCGCGCCGGTATCGCCGGACAGCGACGACGCCGCGATACGCGGCTTGTCGTCGGCCTCGATGTCGTGGGCGGCCAGGAGTTCGTCGATGAAGCCGCGGAAGTCATCGGGGATGCGGTCGGCGAGCTGGCCAACGGTCAGGTTCTCGCCTTTGCCCTCGAACTTAGCGGGCACGATGATGTCCACGCCGTAGGGCTTGCCCTTGACCTGCTCGTCGATCCAGCTCAGCTCCGCCTCGAGCTGATCGGGCCGAAATGCGGTGCCGCCGAGCACACCGAAGCCGCCCGCGTTGGTCACCGCCGCGACGACGTCGCGGCAGTGGCTGAAGGCAAACAGCGGGAAGTCGATGCCGAACTGGTCACAGATCTCTGTCTTCACGCGCCCCAGTATGCGCCCGCAGCGGTCCCCGACCAACCACCGGGTTGGGAAAGGTCAGGCCCGCAGCGGGGCGAACGCGAACTCCTGCAAACCAGCCGCCGGGTCGATCGCGGCGTGGAAGCCGAGCCGCTCGCGCGCCCGGGCCGGATCGGCCACGATGTGGCGGACGTCGCCGCTGCGGTACTGCCCGGTGACCAGGGGCGCCGGCCCCCCTCGGGCCTCACACAACCGGGTGGCCACGTCCAGAATCGAGATCGGGCGTCCCGAGCAGACATTGGCCGCCAGGAACCCGCCCGCCTCCGATCGCACCGCGGCGACATTGGCGGCGGCGACGTCGTCGACATGCACGAAATCCCGCATCTGACCGCCGTCCTCAAAAACCCTTGGCGGGAAACCCTTTTCCAGCGACGACCGGAAGATCGCGGCCACCCCGGAATACGGGGTGTCGCGCGGCATACCGGGGCCATAGACATTGTGGTAGCGCAGCGCCACCACCGAACCGCCGGTCGATTCGGCCCACGCCAGTGCATAGTGCTCCTGGGCGGTCTTGCTGGCCGCGTACAGACTGCGCGGCGTCAGCGCCGCATCCTCGTCGACCAGCTGCCAGCTCAGCTGCTCACCGCCGAGTGGGCAGCGGTGCTCGAACACCCCGGCGTCCAGATCGGCCCGGGTCCGCGGCAACGGGTCGACCACGCCGTGCACCGGACAGGCGAACCGGCCCTGCCCGTAGACCACCATCGACGACGCCAGCACCAGCCGCGTGATGCCCACCTCGTACATCTGGGCCAACAACACCGCGGTGCCGTAGTCGTTGTGCGTGGCATAGGAGGGCGCGTCGGCCGCGTTGACCCCCGCACCGACGACGGCGGCCTGATGGCAGACCGCGTCGACTCCAACAAGCAAGGGCCTCAACGCATCTGCGTCACGCACGTCGAGGCGGTGACAATCCTCGGGGAGTTCGGCGCCGGGGCCGTGCGCAGCGTCCAGCAGAGCGTCGGCCGCCACCACCTCGTGCCCGTCGGCCACCAGTGCCGCCCAGACCCGGCTGCCGATGAAGCCGGCCGCCCCGGTGAGCAGAATCCTCACGGTAGGTCGAAGGGGAGCTCGACGCCCTCATGTGCCAGGCAGTGCGTGCAGACTCGCTCGGAGGCCACCTGGTCGATCGCCTCGTGCACGAGTTTCTTGAACGGCACCAGGTTCTTCTCGAACTCCGCGAACACGTCGACCGCGCGCACCCCGGCGCCGACATCGATCCCGGCGTCCAGGTCGGTCACCAAAGCGATTGCCGCATAACACATCTCCAGCTCGCGAGCCAGCACGGCCTCGGGATATCCGGTCATGTTGATCAGGGTGAAACCCTGACGGGCGAACCACTGACTTTCCGCGCGGGTGGAAAACCGCGGACCCTGCACCACCACCATGGTTCCGCCGTCGATCACCCCGGGCAGATCGGTGGCCGCGGCACGCAGCGTCGGGCAGTACGGGTCGGCGAAGCCGACGTGGATGCCGCCGGAGTCGAAGTAGGTGTCGGCGCGGCCGCGGGTGCGGTCTACCAGCTGGTCGGGCACCACGATCGAACCCGGGCCCAGTTCGTGGGTGAGACTGCCCACCGCGCAGGGACCGAACACCCGGCGCACCCCGAGCGCGCGCAGCGCCCACATGTTGGCCCGGTAGGGCACGGTGTGCGGCGAATACTCGTGGCTCAGGCCGTGCCGCGGCAGGAACGCCACGTCGTGCTCCCCCACCCGCCCGACGGTGATCGGCGCGCTGGGCTCGCCGTAGGGGGTGTCGAGGTTGACACTGCGGGCGTCGGCACCGAAGAAGCTGTAGAAGCCGCTACCGCCGATGACTCCGATCATCCGACCATTGTGGGCTATTGCGGCGGCTATCCCCTAAGCCGCTACGAACGCGGCACGCCCGGTGACGGATCGAGCTCCTTCAAGCGGACGTTGATACGGCGGCAACCGTCGCCAAGGGCGATCACCTGACGTCTGCTCAGCGTGTCGAGAAAGTTCGCCCGCACGAGCCGGGAATACGTCTCCAGCGCAGCCATCAACGTTCTGGCACCTTCCGGGGTGATCCTTGCGATCACCCGTCTCCCGTCATCACTGCTCGCGCGCCGGTACACCAGTCGGCGCCGCTCCAGCCGTTGGGTCTGTTGGGTGAGAGCACCCGGTGTGACCATCAGCGTCTCGGCGATCGCACCCATCGGGCTGGGCCCATGGCTTTTCAGGTAGGCCAACATCTGGACGTCGACCAGAGTCAGCCGGTGGGTCTGGACCAGACCTCGGTTGACGATGTCGTGCAGCACCGTCGCGACGGACTCGAAAAGCAGCCACGCATCAGTCTCGACCTCGTCGAAGCCAAGTCTCCGGCAGCGCAGCCGTCGCCCACGCTGCGACGGCCGATCCTCTGCCGTCTGCGCTGAGGACCCGCCGTCCGCATCGCCGCGCGGCATCCGGTCGGCTACTCTGCCGCGCCTCCGGCACCGTCGTTACCCGCGTCCGAACGGGACCTGGCACTCTTGGCGCCGGCAGCCTTCTTGGCGCCTGACCCCTTGGCCGCGTCACCCCCATCGGGAACACCACTACCGGCCGGCGAAGCCGCGGCTTCAGACGATTTAGCCGGCACCTTGCCGCTTGGGCGGAAGCCACCCGTGCCAGAGCGTGAAGAGCCATTGCCGCCCTGGGTGATCTTCGCCGGTTCGGACTGATCGCCAGGCGTTGCTGATCCACCCGAATTGGTCGTCTCCTTCGACCCGGCCTGGCCGGTTGACTCCGGGGTGTCCTCTGCTTCGGTGCTTGTTGGCGGCGCTACTGCCGCGCTCGCGCCTGCTGCAACCGGCAACGCCGCACTACTGGGCGCAGTGGCTCCGAGCGCGGTACCGATCGCGCGCGGAATGGTCACCAACAGGGTGTATGCGAGGCCCGCGTTGGCGCCGTTCTCATCGGGTGGTGTGAGCAAACCCGGGTAGAGGGAGCCGTCAGTAGTTGTGTAGCCGTTGATGATCGCGCCGACCACACGGGGCGCCACGTCGAAGACGGCCTGGACGGCAGCCGAGTAATTCGCTGTTCCGACCGCATCGACGAAATCCTGTGCGGAGTCGCCGACCGCCCTGATCACCCCGCCGACCGGTCCTATGGCACCGATGAGGAGATTGACGAGCGTGCTGACGTCGGTGACCGCGTGAACCACCGCGGTCAGGTTGTCAGTGATCTGTGCGGGTATGGCGACGACGGGAAACAGCGGGAAGCCGACCGCCAGGACGAACCCGACGAACGCATCGGTCAAGGTGGATGCCGCCGCAGAGGGCTGCCCGTCGCCGAGCTGTTGGAATGCCGTCTGGAGTGCTTGCGGCGCCGTCGTCGTCAGGTAGTCGAACGCCGCCGTGGCCACGCCGCCGAGCGCGGTCGCGGTGGTCTCGCCATAACCGATCAGGTTGGTCAGGGCCTGCTTGCCCGCGGGCAGCGGGTCAGCCAGCCATGCCGTGCCGAGCACGCCCGCATTGGTCACCGCGTTGGTGAACACGTTGACCCACGGTGTGACGGGATCGGGAAGCGCGGCCAGGAGATCGGAGAATGCGGTGAGTTCGAGGCCCACCGCGGAGACAGCCGCGGGGGCTTCGATCCCCGGCAGCGCTGCGCGTGGATGTATGGGAGCCAACGCGATAGCTCCGACCCCCACCAGCGCTACCCCGGTTGAGAACGATGACCGCACAGCAATGCGCATAACTACTCCCGTCGGGGGATCTCTGTGGACGCGGCAAAAGCTACCTGAGGAAAATCCGAGGTCCGTCGGCATTCATCAAAAAACCTACCAATCGGCGGTTTCAGTGAGCGTTCCCGCAAGCCCACGCCGCGAAGGATGACCTGGTAAGGCATGGTTTCGCTGGTTATAGCAAACTCAATTCACGCGCAAAATATTTAAGGTGGCAAGAACATCGACCGAGACTGGAATGCGTTATCGAATGAGTTGCGCTTAGCTGATTCGGTAGCTAGAACCGTCTTAACAGTGCAAAGGCATATATTCAGTTTGCTGATAAGAGGATCTTCCGAGATGCCTTCGCGCGGATCGGCAGGCTTCGCTTAATGGACATCAGCTACTCCCTGAAGCAATCCTGCGGCAAAGCTGTGATCGCCCTTTCTCAGTGCTCGTTCGGAGGCCAGATGCCAGAGCCTGACCAGTCCCAGCGAAACTGACAGTCGCCGCCATCAGCTATCCGCCACAAACAATGCCCGTGACAAATCAGCAAACCTGAGACCACGGCCCACGGCGGACGCCGCAGTTGCCAGCCATTGCGTGCGTGCAACGATGGCGGGCATGGCAAGCGTCGCGCAGTGGATCGAGGGGGCCAGACCAAGGACCCTGCCCAACGCGATCGCACCGGTGATCGCCGGCACCGGGGCGGCGGCCTGGCTGCACGGCGCCGTGTGGTGGAAAGCCCTGCTGGCGCTGGCCGTTTCGATGGCACTGATCATCGGCGTCAACTACGCCAACGACTACTCCGACGGAATCCGCGGCACCGACGACGTGCGCTCCGGGCCGCTGCGGCTGGTCGGATCCAAACTGGCCACTCCACGCGCCGTGCTCACCGCCGCTGTAGTGAGCCTCGCTCTCGGTGCGGTCGCCGGGCTGGCCCTGGCGGTCGTGAGCGCGCCATGGCTGATCGCGGTCGGCGCGGTCTGTATCGCCGGGGCGTGGCTCTACACCGGCGGCTCCCGGCCCTACGGCTACGCCGGACTCGGTGAGGTCGCGGTGTTCGTATTCTTCGGGCTCGTCGCGGTCCTGGGCACCCAGTACACCCAGGCGCTGCGCGTCGACTGGGTCGGTGCGGCGCTGGCGGTGGCCACCGGGGCGCTGTCCTCGGCCGTGCTCGTGGCCAACAACCTGCGCGACATCCCCACCGACACGGTGGCCGGCAAGGTGACGCTGGCGGTGCGCCTCGGCGACGCCCGCACCCGCATGCTGTACCAGTGCCTGCTGGGGCTGGCCGGAGTGCTGACCCTGGCGCTGACGGCGGCCACCCCGTGGTGTGCAGCCGGCCTAGTGGCCACCCCGCTGGCGATCCGCGCCGCCGCCCCGGTCCGGCGTGGATTGGGTGGGCGCGAGCTGATCCCGGTGCTTCGGGACACCGGGCTGACGATGCTGGTGTGGTCGATCGCCGTCGCCCTGGCGCTCGGTCTCGGCTAGTCCCCCGTCACGCATCGATTCTGCGCTGAGGGCGTCGAAATGGGCCTCAGGCCCGCCCTCACCGCAGAATCGATTCCGGCCGGCTAGTCCCCCGGGGTGTCCCCGCGTAGCCGGGCCCGCAGTTGCTCCCGGTCGGTGCGGCGGCGCTCGTCGACCAGCGCGATGCTGGCGGTCGCGCGCTTACGCAGCGGGGCCAGCACCCAGATGCCCAACGGCAGCGCGATGACGATCGCGAACAGCGCCGCGATCACCAGAGGGAACTCATGGATGCCGATCAGCTGGGCGAAGTAATAGATCGCAGCGGTCAGAACGACCACCAGAACGAGCCTCGCCAGCGTGTACACGACGACGTCCCGGATCATGCGGCCAGTCGAGCCGCCCGAATTGTCTGACACGGCGCCGAGCCTACCGACGCGCGTATATTCGGACCAAGGAGGTTGTCGTGCTGTTCATGTTGCTGGCCTTGATTATCGCCGCCGTTGTTTACCTCGGCTGGCGGGCCGTGCGCGCCCAGGCGAACCGCCCCAAGACCCGCGTCATCGGGCCTGACGACGATCCGGATTTCCTGTGGCGGCTCAACCACGGGGACAACAAACCCCGCTAGGCGAACCGGTCCTGAGGCTCGGCCGCGGAAAACCCCTCGGCGACGACCGCCGCCAGCTCCACCAACGCTTCCCTGGTTTTGGGTCGTAGCCGATCCAGTTCGATCTCCGCGCCCTCTTCGAGGTGCGGGTCGAACGGGACCACCCGCACCGCCCGGCACCGCCGGGAGAAGTGGTCGACCACCTTCTGCATGTCGACCTTGCCGGAGCGCGGGCGCACGGCATTGATCACGCACACCGAGCGACGCACCAGATCCTGGTGGCCGTGGGCGTCGAGCCAGTCCAGAGTCGCCGAGGCGCTGCGCGCGCCGTCCACCGAACCCGAACTGACCACGATCAGCGAGTCGGCCTTGGCCAGTACCGACGACATCGCCGAATGCAACAGGCCGGTGCCGCAGTCCGTCAGGACCAGGCTGTAGAAGCGCTCCAGCACCTCCAGTGCCCGGTCGTAATCCTCGGCGCTGAACGCCTGGGACACTGCCGGGTCGCTTTCGGAGGCCAGCACCTCGAGTCGGCTGGGGCCCTGCGAGGTGTAACCCCGGACGTCGCTGTAACGCTCGATGCCCTCGGCGTCGCGCAGCAGGTGCCGCACGGTGGCCGGGGTCTCCAGCGGCACCTTCTGGCTCAGCGTCCCGCGGTCCGGGTTGGCGTCCACGGCGATCACCCGGTCGCCCCGGATCGAGGCGAACGTGCCGCCGAGCGTCGCGGTGATCGTCGTCTTGCCCACGCCGCCCTTCAACGACAGCAGGGCAATCTTGTAGCAGCCCTGCAGGGGACGGTTCACCTGGGCGATGAGATTCTTGTTGCGGGAGTCGCGGGGGCTCTCGCCGACGTTGATCAGCTTGCCCGAGGCCAGATACAGCAGCCTGCGCCAGCCCGAGGACGGCGGCGGCTTCAGCTGGCGCAGCAGGGCACTCGTCGACAGATCCGGGTACGGCGACGGCGGCACAGTGGGCCGATACGACGGCTCCGGCACCTCGTTGACGTAGGAGTTGTAGTACGCCGACGCCGCCGGGATGGGATCGAGCGGGATGCCGATGGGCGGCGTCGGAGCCAACCAATCGGGTTCCGGCTGGGACGCCGACGTGGCGGGATCGGAGAACCGCTGCGCGCGGAACACCGTTGTCGCATCAGTCAATTCGTGGTCTGGACGCAGACCGTGTCGATCGGACACGTGCACTTCCCCCTGACATTCGTTTGGGGTCGAGTGATTCTCGTGCGGTACGTCAAAACCCTAGCCGCGATCAGCTGACGCCGGCGTACGAGTGCAGGCCGACGGTCACCAGGTTGATGAAGAACAGGTTGAAGACCATCGCCACGAAGCCGACGACGTTGATCCAGGCGGCCTTCTTGTCCCGCCACCCGGCGGTCGAGCGGGCGTGCAGGTAGGCGGCGTAGACCACCCACGCGATGAACGACACCGTCTCCTTGGGGTCCCAGCCCCAGTAGCGGCCCCAGGCCTCCTCGGCCCAGATGGCGCCGAAGATCACACCGAACCCGAAGATCGGGAACGCGAAGATCGTGGTGCGGTAGGCGATGCGGTCCAGGGTCTGCGCGTCGGGCAGCTTCGCCACGATCCGGGCGAGCGTGCCGTCACTCGTCGGATCGTTGAACCGCGACATCTTCAGCAGGAACAGGATGCTGGCCACACCGGCGACCAGGAACACTCCCGAGCCGAGGCTGACCACCGAGACGTGGATGGGCAGCCAGTAGGACTGCAGCGCGGGCATGACGGGCGCGGCGTTGGTGTAGAGCCACTTGCCCGACACCGCCAGCAGGATGAGCACCGGAACCAGGACGAACACCCACAGCGCACGGAACTGCGGCTTGCGCAGCACGACCGCGGCCGCCACCAGACCGCAGAAGCTGGTCAGGTTGATGAACTCGTACATGTTGCCCCACGGGGGCCGCATGGTGGCCAGGCCGCGCAGCACGATGCAGGCGAACAACAGCGCGATGCCGACGTAGACCAGGGCCAGACCGGCCTTGCCGATGCGCTCGTCGGTCGACAGTGTGGGGGCGTCGACCACCACACCGGGCCGGTCGCTGTCGGCACTGACCGCTCCTGTGCCGGCCGCCACCAGTTCCCGGGCTTCGACCTTGCGGCCGCGGCTGTAGGCCAGCTCGACGGCCAGCAGCAGCAGTGCACCGACCAGGACGACGATCGATGAGGTGAACGCCCAGTCGGAGTACCGGGCCAGGCCGATGTCGATGTGTTCGGTATTCACGCTCTCAGACCTTCTCTTGCGACGGCGCCGCGTCCGGCACGTCGGTCAATAACCGCTCGGTGAGCTTCTCGAACTCGCTGCCCCACCCGGAGTTGTCGGTGCGGGCCAGTCCGCCCAGCTCGATATTCACCGTACCGGGCTGTGTTGGGGAGGGCTCAATCCTGGCCCAGACCCTGCGGCGGCGCACGATCAGCGACACCAGCAGCCCGGCCATCATCGACATCGCGAACACCAGCACCCACACCTGGCCGGGGTCGTGGGACACCTGCAGGTTGACGAACGGGGTGGCACCGTCGAACCTCACCACGGTGCCGTCGTCGAGCCGCACTTCCTCGCCCTTGCGCAGGTTGACCCGCTTGACCTTGGTCAGCCGCTTCTGCTCGAGCAGCCGGTGATCGAGGGTGAACAGCGACTGCGGGCGCCCGGTGTCCAGGCCGGTGTCGCCGCGGTAGATGTCGATGGCCACGGCAGGGTCGTTGAGCGCCGGGTAGCTCGACGACAGCAGGGTCCCGTCGAACTCGGCGGTCGGCGCGAACAGACCCATGATGGCCAGCTGATGCTTGCGGCGTTCGTCGGCGTCGGGATACATGCCACCGGGCGGGTCGACGCGGATCACACCCGAGGACAGCAGTGTGCGCGGGTCGTCGGGCCGCCACTGCAGGGTCTGGGTGCGCTTCTGCCCGTTGGGGAAGGTGACGGTAAACGTCGGTGCGTAACCGTGGCCCTGCAGATACACCCGGTCGCCGCCGATGCGCAGCGGGTGGTTGACCTCGAGCCGGTAGGGCCGCCAGGCGTCGGTGGCCAGGTCGGCCCCGGCCTGGTACTCGATGTCCGACGCGAAGGACGTGGCCTGCCCGCCGGGTAGATACCTGGCCTGGAAGTCGTTGACTTTGACGCACATCGGGTACAACGAGGTGCCGTCGACGCTGTTGCCGGCGCGGAACGAGTCGAACGCGGCCGGGGACGCCGAGCAGAACCCCGGGCCGCCGTTGGCAATGACGATGACGTTGCCCTCGTAGCCGAACAGCTTGCCGACCGCGATGGCCACCAGGAGGCCCAGCAGTGAGAAGTGGAAGACGATGTTGCCGAACTCGCGCAGGTAGCCCTTCTCAGCCGACACCTCCACACCCTCGTCGGTCTGGCGGGTGACGCGCCGCCAGCCCCGCAGCCGTCCGGTGATCGCCGCCGCGACGCTGTCGGGCGTGCCGGCCAGCTCGGTGCTCGCATACTTGGGCAGCCGGGACAGGTTGCGGGGCGCGGGAACCGGGGTCGAGCGCAGGGTGCGGACATGTTCGACCATCCGCGGCGTGAGGCAGCCCACCAGCGAGATGAACAGCAGCGCGTAGATGGCGGTGAACCAGAAGCTGGAGAACACCTCGAAGAACTGCAACCGGTTGAGCCACGGCCCGATGATGTTGTGCTCGGCGATGTACTGCTCGACCTTGGCCTCGTTGAGGCTGCGCTGCGGCAGCAGTGCACCCGGGACGGCGCCCAGTGCGAGCAGGAACAACAGCACCAGGGCGGTGCCCATCGAGGTCAGTGCGCGCCACAGGGTGCGCAGGACTCCCCCGAGCCGACGCACCGGCCCGCCACGCCGCGGCGTTTCGGGCTCTGCGGCGTCGGCTCGCGGTGAGGTGGTGGTCATCAGATCGGCAACCTCACGTCGGAGACGAAGGCGTCGCGCACCCAGGACACGAAGTCGTTCCACAACCCGGTGACCAGGGCCAGGCCGACGACGATGAGCAGCAGACCGCCGAAGATCTGGATGGCGCGGGTGTGGCGGCGCAGCCAGCCGAATCCATTGACGGCCCAGCCTGATCCGAGTGCCAGCAGCACGAACGGGATGCCCAGGCCGAGGCAGTAGGCGATCACCAGCAGCACTCCGCGGGCGACGTTGGCACCGTCGGTGGCCGAGGCGACTGTGATCACCCCGGTCAGGGTGGGCCCCAGACAGGGTGTCCAGCCGAGCCCGAACACCGCACCCAGCAGGGGCGCACCCGCCAGACCGGCGAGCCGGCGCGGGGTGAACCTGGCCTGGCGCTGCAGCGCGGGGACGAACCCGATGAACACCAAACCCATCACGATGGTCAGCACCCCGCCGACCCGTTGCAGCAGAACCTGATTGGTGATCAAGGCCGTCGTCATGCCCAGCACCGCGACCGTGCCGAGCACGAAGACGGCGGTGAAGCCCGCGACGAACAGCAGTGCCGATCCGGCCACCCGCCAGCGGGTGGTCTTCAGGGCCACCCGGCCGGTGGCCGCGTCGATATCGTCCACGCCGACGACGGCCGCCAGATACGACAGGTAGCCCGGCACCAGCGGCACCACGCACGGCGAGGCGAACGACACCAGCCCGGCGAGCACGCAGACGCCCAGGGCCAGCAGCAGCGGGCCCGCGGCGGCGGTCTCGGCGAATCCGGTCACGGGGCAGCCGGTTTCGGTCCCGGCTCGGCGGCGAGTCGCTGCACTACCGGCAGCAGGTCTTCGGCGAGCAGTTCACGCAGGAACACCGCGGCGACCCGATGCTCGCGGTCCAGCACGATGGTCGAGGGGATGACGGTGGTGGGGTACTTGCCGCCGAAGGCGATCATGGTCCGCATCGGCGGGTCGTAGATCGAGGGGAACGTCACCTTGCGGTCAGTGACGAAATCCTGTGGTGCGCTGATGTCGTTGTCGCGCACGTCGATTCCGAGGAAGGCCACCCCGAGGTCGCGGGTCTGGTTGTAGACCTTCTCCAGCTGGGTGATCTCCGAACGGCAGGGACCACACCACTGACCCCAGACGTTGACCACCACGACCTTGCCCGCGAAGTCGTTCAGCGAGATCGTTTTCGACGGGTCCATCAGCTCGGGGCCGGACAGCGGGCCGGGCTTGCCGCGACTGGCCGGCGGATCGTAGACGATGTCGGTCTTGCCGCCCGGCGCGACGAATTCGAACGTCCCGCCCTGGGCGACGGCGTCGTCACCGGTGGAGCAGCCGGCCAGTACAGCCGCCGCCACCAGGAGGACCGCCAGCCGCTTCACTGCCCGCCGAGCTCCGCGTAACCCCAGCCGACGTAGTCGTCGCCGTCGAAGTAGAACGACGTCAACGACGCCAGGTTGCACAGCCGCCGGGTGGGAAAGTGGTGCAGCGGAAGGTCATTCATGGCCCGGCGCAGCGTCTCGACGGGCAGCTGGTGGCTGACGCACACCGCCTCGTGGCCGGTGGCCTTGGCCCTGGCCCGGTCGACGGCGGCCTTCATCCGCACGGCGATCTGGTGGTAGGGCTCGCCCCAGGTCGGCTGGCGCGGGTTGCGAAGATGCCACCAGTTGCGCGGGTCGCGCAGCGCGCCGTCTCCCGGGGACACCTTCTGGCCCTGAAACACGTTGAGCGACTCGATGAGTTCGTCGTCGACGTCGACCGCCAGGCCGTGATGGGCGGCGATCGGCGCGGCGGTCTCCTGCGCCCGCTCCAGCGGAGAGGCGACGACGTAGACGATGTCACGGCTGGCCAGCCAGCTCGCCACCGCCTGCGCCTGGGCGCGGCCGCGATCGGAGAGGTGAAAGTCCGGCAGGCGGCCGTAGAGGATGCCCTGCGGGTTGTGGACCTCGCCGTGGCGCATCACGTGTACGACCGTCCGGACGCCTGCGGCCGGCGTATCGGATGGGGTGCGGGTGCTCACGGCTTGGCCTCCGCCGCGGCACGGGCGGCCGCCGGCAGGGCAGCCGCGATCCGGTCGAATGCGGCGTCGTCCAAAGCGGCTGAGACGAACCAGGTTTCGAAGGCACTCGGCGGCGCGTACACGCCACCGGCGAGCAAGGCGTGGAAGAACGCCGGGAAGTGCCAGGTCTCGCTGGCGCGCGCCGCGGCGAAGTCGGTGACCGGCTCGTCGGCGAAGAACACCGACAGGAAGTTGCCGGCCCGCGGGACCTGATGGGTGACACCGGCTTCGGTGAGCGCCTCGGTGAGCAGGGTGGCCAGCCGGTCGGCGTTGGCATCCAGCTTGGCGTACACCTCGTCGTCGGCATGCCTCAGCGTGGCCAGCCCGGCGGCCACTGCGACCGGGTTCCCCGACAGCGTGCCTGCCTGATAGACCGGGCCCAGCGGCGCCAGCCGTTCCATCACATCGCGGCGACCGCCGAACGCCGCGGCGGGCAGCCCGCCGCTCATGACCTTGCCGAAGGTGAACAGGTCGGCGTCGACGGGATCGATTCCGTACCAACCACTTCGGCTCATCCGGAAGCCGGTCATCACCTCGTCGACGATCAGTAACGCCCCGTATTGAGCGGTGATGCGACGCAGCGCGGCGTTGTAGCCCGGCAGCGGTGCGACCGCGCCCATATTGCCCGGGCATGCCTCGGTGATCACCGCGGCGATGGTGTCGCCGAACTTGGCGAACGACTCTTCGACGGCGGCAATATCGTTGTAGGGCAACACGATGGTGTCCGCAGCGGTGGCACCGGTGACACCGGGCGAGGACGGCAGGCCCAGCGTGGCGACCCCGGAGCCGGCGTCGGCCAGCAGTGCATCAACGTGGCCGTGATAGCAGCCGGAGAACTTGATCACCTTCGCGCGGCCGGTGAAGCCGCGGGCCAGGCGCACCGCACTCATGGTGGCCTCGGTGCCGGAGTTGACCAGCCGCACCCGCTCCACCGGCGCCACCCGGGCGATGATCTCGGCGGCCAGGTCCGTCTCCCCCGGCGTGGGGGCACCGAACGACAAGCCGTTGGCCGCCGCGCGCTGCACCGCCTCGACGACGGCGGGGTGCGCGTGACCGAGGATCATCGGGCCCCACGAGCACACCAGGTCGACGTACCGGTTGCCGTCGGCGTCGGTCAGCCAGTAGCCCTTGGCCGAGGTGATGTACCGCGGGGTGCCGCCCACGGAGTTGAACGCCCGCACCGGGGAGTTGACCCCGCCGGGGATCACCGCGCAGGCCTCGGCGAACAACCTCGCCGACGCGGCGGTCGGCGCGGCCTGGTCCGTACTGCTCATGGCCACCAGTGTCCCAGCCGCGGCGGGGCGGTCAACTACAGGGTGTAGCAGCCGGGGCAACCGGCCCGCTCACGCCAGACCGGCTACCAACAGGTCGAGCAGATGCTCGAAGCTGGCGGCCGGGTTCGGGGTCTGACCGATCCTGGCGATCTCGATGGTGACGGCGCCGTGCACCGCGCTCCAGACGGACTGGGCGGATTCGGTCGGGTTAACGGCGGCGGCCTCGGTGGCAAACGCGCGGACCAGATCCACCAGGACGGCGAAGACGGGCTGGCCGTGCGCCGCTGCCGGCGTGTTCTGGCCCTCCAGTGGGCTTCCGTTCGAGAAGATCAGCCCGTACCGGGCGGGGTGGGCCAGCGCGTACGTGCGGTAGTTGCGGCAGGCTTGGCGGAACCTCTCGACGGGATCACCGTCGCGCGTTTCGATGGCCACGTCCAGGTCGTCGAGTGTCCGCATCGCCAGCGCGGCGAGCAGGGCCTCCTTGTTGGCGAACCTGTTGTAGACACTCATGGGCGCGACTGCGGCTTCGCGGGCGACGGCCCGGATCGTCACACCTGCCGTTCCGTCGCGGTCCAGCACGGTCTCGGCCGCGTGTAGCACCGCGGCCGAGACCTGTTCGCTGCTGGTGCGGCGACGTCGCGGTGACGTCGTCATGACCGACCGGCGGCACCTCGGTCGGCCAGCCAGGTCAGGGCGGTGTCGGCGACGTCGCGCCAACCCTGATCGATGGTCAGTGAGTGACCGCGCCCGTCGAACTCGTGGAAATCGGTGATCGCATCCGATTTCCGGTACAGCCCGTGGCTAGCTTTGGCGCTGACGTAGGGCACGGTGTGATCGGCCGTTCCCGCGGTGATCAACAGCGGTCCGCGATCACTCTTGGCGGTGTCCACCTTCGCGGGCGAGCTCGGAGCGAAGTTCGCGACCGCCGCCTGGAACAGCGGCTTTGCCGGCGACGGAATGGACCACTGCTCCCACAGCGCGTCCGATTCGGCGGGCGTGAGCGCGTTGCCGAATGCGTAGCGCCACTGCGCCTGGGTCAGCCCCTTGGCCCGGCCACGGTTGAGCGGATTACCCAGGACGGGGAAAGCCGAGCGCAACTGCGCGATCGGCAGCGGCTTGACGCCCTTGATGGGGGCGGGGTCGATGGCGATGGCAGCGGCGGCCTTGTTCTGTTCGAGCAACTTCTGGGCGATCAGACCGCCGAAGGAGTGACCGATCACCACCGGCGGGGTGTCGAACTGGTCGAGGATCTTCGCGTAGTGGCCGGTCAGCTCGTCGATGCCGAATCCCGCTTGGTCAGAGGGGTTTTCGCGGGTAGCTGCCACGGTGGCATGTTCGCCCGGCCACCCCGGGGCGATCGCCTGGTAGCCCTGGGCGGCGAAGTGGTCGATCCACGGCTGCCAGGCGGAACTGGCGACCCACAGTCCGTGGATGAAGACGACGTCGGTCATGAGACGGTCCTCCTGTTAGGACTTCGCTGTTCCTTATGGAACAACGTTATATAAGCGTGCAATCGTCTGAACACATCCCGAGGGACGAGAAATTCCCGGGCCGACGTGGGCGTGGTCACAGCGCGTCACTCCCAGCAATAGTGCTGCCGGCTGCGCATATCCTCTACCCGTGTCTTCCGTGTCCGACCGCATGAGCCGACGCCAGCTGGCTTCGGGCTCACAGGTGGGCACCCCCGACACGACCACCCTGGCCGACCTCGACCGCGGCCAGCGCGCCACGGTCGTCGGCTACGGCGACGAGGTCGAAGCGAGCACCGCACGCCGATTCTTCGACCTCGGCATCGTCCCCGGCATCGAGGTCACCATGGTGCGCCGGGCACCCCTGCGCGACCCGGCGATCTTCCGGGTCGGCGACTACGAGATCGCCCTGCGGGCCACACAGTCGCGCTGCATCCACGTGAAACTGGTGCATTGAGCGGCCACCACCACGGCGGTGGAACCGCCGAAGCCAACGTCGGGCTCACCCGCTTCGCCGTCGTCGGCAGCCCCAACTCGGGCAAGACCACCCTGTTCAACGCATTGACCGGATTGCACGCCAAGACGGGCAACTATCCCGGGGTCACCGTGGCCCGCTTCGAGGGCCGGATGCGCCTGGACGACCAGCAGAGCGTCGTCGTCGAAGACCTGCCCGGCACCTACAGCCTCGACCCGATCAGCCCCGACGAGCAGATCGTCGTCGACGTCCTCGACACCGACCACCACAACACCCGCGTCGACGTCCCCGACGCCCTGCTGGTGTTGCTCAACGCCACCACGCTGCGCCGCTCGCTGGGACTGCTGGCCCAGTTGCTGCAGACCGGGCTGCCGGTGTGCGTGGTGCTGACATTCACCGACGACCTCGCACGACGGCGCGGCACGCTGGACGTCAACGCGCTGAGCCGGGCAATCGGCGTTCCGGTGATCCCGGTGGTGGCCGGGCACCGCGACGGGGTGGAGGCGCTGCGGGCGACGATGACCGACCACCAGTCGTGGAGCACCCCGGTGGTGCTGCCGCCCACCGAGACCACCGAAGTGACGGCATGGGTGGATTCGGTGCTGGGCGCCGCGGGCTACGAAGTCCCCGACCTCGACCACCGGACCCGGCGCATCGACGCGGTGCTGCTGCACCCGGTGGCCGGCACGCTGATCTTCCTGCTGACCATGTTCGTCTTCTTTCAGACGATCTTCACCGTCGCCGCCCCACTGCAGGACTACGTCGCGCAGTTCTTCGGCTGGCTGGGCGACCAGGTGGCCAACCATGTTCACATCTCGTGGCTGTCGGCATTCCTGTCGCAGGCCATCATCGGCGGCGTGGGCAGCGTGCTGGTGTTCGTGCCCCAGATCGTGCTGCTGTTCGTCTTGATCGCGGTGCTGGAAGGCACCGGGTATCTGGCGCGCGCGGCGTTCCTGATGGACCGGGTGATGGCGCGAGCCGGGCTGGAGGGCCGCGCGTTCGTGGCCCTGCTGTCGTCGGTCGCGTGTGCCATCCCCGGAATCATGGCGACCCGCTCGCTGCCGTCGGCCAAGGATCGGTTGGCGACGATGATGGGCGCGCCGCTGATGACGTGCTCGGCGCGGCTTCCGGTGTACATCCTGCTGATCAGCATGCTGCTGAGCGCCGATGCGCGGGTCGGGCCGTTCAGTGCCCGTGGCGTGGTGATGTTCGCGCTGTACCTGCTGGGGGCGCTGGCGGCGATGACAGTGGCCGCGGTGTTCAAACGGTTCACCTCACGCGGCGGGGCATCGCTGCCGTTCTACATGGAGATGCCGCCCTACCAGGTGCCGCGGCTCAGAACCGTGGCCGCCGAGGTGTGGACGGCGGCCTCGGCGTTCCTGCGCAAGGTCTCCTCGATCATCCTGACCACCACCGTCGTGCTGTGGGTGCTGCTCAACCTGCCGCTGCGCCACGACGCCGAGATCTCGGCCGCCGGTATCGACACCTCCGATTCTGCAGCGGTGTCGGCCTACGTGCTGGATCACTCCTACGGCGCCTCGGTGGGCCGTGCGCTCGAGCCGGTGTTCAATCCGCTGGGCTTCGACTGGCGCATCAACATCGGCGTGCTGTCCTCGCTGGCGGCGCGCGAGACGTTCGTCGCCACGCTCGGCCAGGTGGCCGCCGCGCAGGATCCCGAGCATCCCGCCGAATCCCTGCGCCAGATGCGGGTGCAGAGCGGCCCGTCACAGGGCCGGCTGCTGTTCGACGCGCCGACCATCGCCGCGCTGCTGGTGTTCTTCATGTTCGCGCTGCAGTGCATGTCGACGGTGGGTGTGCTGCGCCGCGAAACAGGTTCCTGGAAGTGGCCTGCCATCGCGTGGGCCTACATGTTCGCGCTGGCGTGGGTGCTGGCCTTCGCGGCGCGGTCGGTGGTGGCGGCGCTGTGGTGATCGCGCTGCACGCCGAGCGGGTGACCGGCGAACCGCAGGCGGTGCGCTGGGTGGTCGGTACCGACGGTGTCCCCCCGGGCCGGGTGGTCGCTGCCCCGGGTGAGCTGGGCCGGCTGTTCACCGACGGCACTGTGACCGGCGGGCTGGTGGAGCACACCGCGGTGTGGCTGTGGCTGCGCGACGGGCTGTCATGGCGCGAGCACGGCCCGGCGGTGTCGGCGGCGTTGCGGGATGCGCTGGTGCACCCGCACGGGTGGGTGGTGGAGCCGGCGCCCGGGGAGATCCTGGAGCGGGTGACTGCGGATCTGCTGGACGGGTCGGTGGGTGACTTCGTGCGCTCGCACGGCGGTTCGGTGACGGCTGAACGGGCCGGCGACGCGGTGACGATTGCGCTCGGCGGGGCCTGCCAGAACTGTGCGGCGGCCGAGCACACGCTGCGTGCGCGTCTGGTCGGCGAACTACAGCGCCGCTGCCCGCAACTGGTCGAGCTGGAATCCCGCGACGGGCGGCTGACGCTGGCCCTCGGCTGAATCGAGTCTGCGCACAGATCGTGTTCTTCGGCCCGAATGGCGATCTGTGAGCAGAACCGATCCGGGTTCAGGCCGGGACGAGGCTGAACACCGGGTGATCGGCCGGGTCGGGCAGCTTCGCGAAGTAGCCGTCGACCGTCTTGCCCGCTTTGACACGGTAGGCCTTCAGGATCGGGTCACGTTGTGCCACCGGCACTTCCGCAGCGCGGTACGGGGTGGCGCCGGACTTGGTGGTGAGGGTGACGGTTGGGTTGGCCCGCACGTTCTTCACCCACTGCGAC
Organism: Mycobacterium sp. DL592; assembly: GCF_011694515.1. NCBI lineage: Bacteria > Bacillati > Actinomycetota > Actinomycetes > Mycobacteriales > Mycobacteriaceae > Mycobacterium > Mycobacterium sp. DL592. Next base: position 4,378,312 of record NZ_CP050192.1, read on the forward strand.
TCACCGCGGGTGGACACCAGATAGCGGGTACCGTCCACCTCGACGGTGATCACCGGAATCGTTTGCACGGCTCCACTGTTGCGGGCGGTCAGGGTCAGGCTCTCGGTCCCGAACATGCCGGTCGCCATAGCGATCTTGTTGAACACGCGCGTGGTGAACCATGAGGACTTGAGATAGGCCATAGGTTGCGAGTGTGATGGGCAGATGCAACTACCGCAATGGTTGGCCCGATTCAACAGGCACGTGACCAACCCGGTGCAGCGACTGTGGGCGGGATTCGTGCCGACAATGGGCATTCTCGAGCACGTCGGCCGCAAATCAGGCCGGTCGTTCCGCACCCCGCTGATGGTGTTCACCACCGACGAGGGGGTGGCCGTTCTGCTGACGTACGGCCCGGACCGGGATTGGCTGAAGAACATCACCGCCGCCGGAGGCGGCCGGCTCAAACGCTACGGGCGGACCTTCGCCGTCTCCGATCCGCGAGTGACGACCAAAGCTGAAGCAGCCCAGCATGTTTCGGTGCTGTGGCGACCGATCTTCGCGGCACTACCGTTCGAGAACGCGGTCCTGCTCCGCAGGGGCTGAGACCGCGGGCAGTCGGCGCTTCAGCTTCGCGACGCGCAGCAGCTGAATGGTCAAGTTGGTGCCCGCCAGCATCGGGACCAGCCCGATGAAGGTCCGGATGGACGGCTGACGACCGTGCAACTGTTCGAGGCTGCCGAAAACATAGATGCATCCGACGGAGATGATCGCGGCGGGAATGCAGAACGCCAGAAAGGACCGGCGATCGTCGATGATCTGCGTGGCGTAAGCCAGTTCGTCGGCCGACATCGGCTCTTTCTTGCGAACCTTGCCCAGCACCATGGTGGCGCTGCCCACCTCCTCGCTCAACGGGGTGGGCGCGCGCCGCAGCAGGCGCTGCACCAACACGAACGCGCACGCGGAGAACAAGAAGATCGCGGCGTACGAGAACAGCGTCAGAACACCCCACAGGCTCTGCGTCATCGGGTCTCCTTGGCACCTATGAGGCCGGGGTCCTCGTCGTCATCCCACAGCAGCAGCTGGCGAACCGACGCGCGGGTGCCGTACGGCTGCAGCATCTGACTGGCCGGCCGGGGGCGGACCCGTTGTGGCCACCAGAACCAGCGCCCCAGCAGCGCCGCGATCGACGGGGTCATGAACGAACGCACGATCAGGGTGTCGAAGAGCAGGCCGAGCGCGATCGTGGTGCCGACCTGGCCGATGGCGCGCAGATCGCTGAACACGAACGCGGCCATCGTGGCAGCGAAGACCAGCCCGGCGGAGGTGACCACCGAGCCCGATCCCACCATGGCGCGGATGATGCCCGTGTTCAGCCCGGCGTGGATCTCCTCCCGGAACCGGGAGATGAGAAGCAGGTTGTAGTCCGATCCCACAGCCAGCAGCAGGATGACCGACAGCGCGAGCACGATCCAGTACAGCGGGATGCCCAGGATGTCCTGCCACAACAGGACCGACAGCCCGAAGGAGGCGCCCAACGACAGTGCCACCGTTCCGACGATGACGATCGCGGCGACCAGACTGCGGGTCACGAACACCATGATGAGGAGGATGAGGCTGAGCGCCGAGATGGCGGCGATCATCAGGTCGTACTTCGCGCCTTCGCTGATGTCCTTGTAGGTCGACGCCGTGCCACCGAGGTAGATGTCGGAGTTGCCGAGCGGAGTGCCTTTGACGGCATCCTTTGCGGCCGCACGGATTGCGTTGATGTGAGCGATCCCCTCGGGGGTGGCGGGATCGCCGTCATGGGTGATGATCATGCGGGCGGCCTTGCCGTCCGGGGAGAGGAACAGATTGAGCCCGCGCTGGAACTCGGGGTTGCTGAACACCTCTGGTGGCAGATAGAACGAGTCGTCGGTCTTGGCGGCGTCGAAGGCCTGCCCCATAGCCGTCGCGTTCTGCAGGTTCGCCTCGCTGTTGGCGGTAATCCCGGAGTTGGTGGCGTAGTTGGTCATTGCCAGATCGCGGTTGGCTTGCTGGCTGGCGATCTGGGTCGGGATCAGGGCAAGCAACTTCGGCTGCAGAGCGGTCAACTTGTCGAGGCTGGCCGTCACGTTACCCAACTGGTCGGTGAGCGCGTCCAGACCGTCGAGGGCATCGAAGACCGACCGCAGCGCCGCGCAGGCCGGAATGTCGAAACAGTGCGGCTCCCAGTAGAAGTAGTTGCGCAGCGGGCGGAAGAAGTCGTCGAAGTTGGCGATCTTGTTGCGCAGATCCTCGGCGATCGCAACAGTCTGGTGGAACGCCTTGGCTTGCTCGTCGGTGGCCTCGTTGGCCTGCTGCTGCAACGTCAGTTGCTGCTTGAGGGTGTCGATGGAGGTGTCGATCTCGGCGACCTGTTTGAGGATGTCCGCCGCCCGGGATTGCTGGAAAGGAAGGTTCTCGATCTGGCCGACGCTCTGCGCGCTGAGCTGGAAGCCGAGCGACGTATGGTCCAGCGGGGTGCCCAGCGGGCGGGTGATCGACTGCACCTCGGCGATGCCAGGTGTGTGGAAGATGGCCCTGGCCACTCGTTCCAGCAGGATCATGTCGGCCGGGTTGCGCATGTCGTGGTCGGTTTCGACCATCAGCAGTTCGGGGTTGAGCCGGGCCTGCGAGAAATGCCGCTCGGCCGCGGCGTAGCCGGCGACGGCCGGGGCGCTGGACGGCAGATACCGGCGCTGGTCGTAGCTGGTCTTGTAACCGGGCAGGGCAAGTAAACCGATCAGGGCCACCCCGACGCTAACCACCAGGATGGGTCCGGGCCAGCGCACCACAGCGGTCCCGATGCGCCGCCAGGTCCGGGTGCGCATCGATCGCCGCGGCTCCAGCAGACCGAACAGCGAGGCGACTGTCAGCACGGCGGGCGCCAGCGTCAGCGCGGCCGCCAACGCGACCGCCACACCGATCGCGGCGGGCGGACCCATGCTGTGGAAGTAGGGCAACCTGGTGAAGCTCAGGCATAAGACCGCGCCGACCACCGTCAGCCCGGAGCCCAGGATCACGTGTGCCGTCCCGCGATACATTGTGTAGAAAGCGTTTTCGCGGTCCTCGCCGTTCTGGCGGGCCTCGTGGTAGCGACCGACCAGGAAGATCGCATAGTCGGTGCCTGCCGCGATCACCAGCAGGGTGAGCAGGTTCGTCGCGAAGGTGGACAGGCCGATGATCCCCGAGCTGGCTAGCAGGCTGACGATGCCGCGCGCCGCCGACAACTCGACGAGCACCGTCAGCAACGTCACCACCGCCGCCGAGATGGACCGGTAGATGAACAGCAGCATGGCCATGATCACGACGATGGTGATGACGGTGACCTTGCCGATGCCCGCGCTGCCGACGGAGAGCTGATCGGCGAACAACGGCGCCGCGCCGGTGACGTAGGTGGTGACGCCTTTGGGGCGCGCAGTGGTGTCAACGACATGGCGGACTGCCTCGACCGATTGCAGCGACAGCGAATCACCCTGATTGCCAGCCAGATTCACCTGGACGTAGGCGGCCTTGCCGTCGTTGCTCTGCGCTGCCCCCGCCGTGAGCGGGTCGCCCCAGAAGTCCTGGATGTGCTCGACGTGCTTGGTGTCGGCGATCAGCTTTCGGACCAGGGTGTCGTAGTACTGGTGCGCGTCGGGCCCAAGCGGCTGATCGCCTTCGAGCACGATCATCGCCACGCTGTCCGAGTCGTACTCCTCGAACACCTTGCCGATACGCTTCATCGCCTGCAGTGACGGCGAGTCCTGTGAGATCAACGAGACGTTGTGGGCTTTGCCGACATCTTCCAGCAGCGGCACGAACACATTGGTCGTCGCGGCGATGAGCAGCCACAGCAGCACGATCGGAACCGAGAACCGGCGAATGCCGCGGGCGATCTTGAGCACCGTGTCGTCAGCTCGCTGCTCGGTCATCCGGACTTCTCCAGGCAGTAGGTGTAGGCGTTGAGGGTGTTGACCGTTCTCTCGTCCTTGACCTGCCCGTCGATCGTGATCCGGCAGCCGAGGGAATCGCTATTGCCCTGGGCCACAACGTTGGTGAACACCCCGGGCTGGGTTGTTGTGACGTCGTAGGACCACGGCAGGGCAGCGTCGACGACCTTCTGCGGCTGTGCGTTGATGTCGAGGTAGCTGATCGTCGCAACCGAACCCGGTGCGCCGAAGACCTCGATGAGAACACGTTTGGGGGTCGCCGCGGTGTTGTCGTTGGGCAGGGCACCACCGGCCGAGACGTTGTTGTGCGAACCGAAGATGCCGTGCAGCCGGTACACGCAGAAACCCGCTACCGCGATCACCACCACCGCGACCAACACCGTCCAGCGGCGGGCGAGCAGACGGCCGATCGAGATCCTGTTGCCTGTCACGGTCCGAGCTCCCCGCGCAGGTAGCGCTGAAACGTCGCAGCCAGATCAGCGATCACCTTGTCCCGCGGCCGCTTCGCCAGCGGTTCCAGACCCACGATGTAGCGGGCCATGGTGAAGCCGACGACCTGCGACATCACCAGCGCGGCGCGATACTCCGAGTCGGGCACGCCGAGCCGATCAGCGATGGGCTGCAGCACGTTACGGGTCAGGAAGTCACGAACCAGCACCGCCGCGGCGGGCTCGGAGGTGGCGGCGCGCATCATGCTCAGCATCCGGCCCCGACGGCTCTCGTCATCGAGGATGTCGACAAGGGCGTTGGCCAACCGCAGGCCCACCAGGGATTGATCACCGGTCACGACGGTCTCGATGAGCGTGGGCGGATCGATCACCAGTTCCACGACGGCCAGGAAGAGTTCCCACTTCTTGCCGAAGAAGTGGGTGACCAGCGCCGGGTCCACGCCGGCCTGTTTGGCGACCGATCGGATCGAGGTGCGGTCGTAGCCTTGCTCGGCGAACTGCTTGCGGGCAGCATCCTCGATGAGCGCACGGGTGGTGGTTGCCCCCGGTCGCCGCCCGGCGTGGACGCGCCTAGCCGTCAACCCAGTCTCCTGCTGCTCGAGGCACTGAATTCCACGGGTGAGGAATTCTTCGTGGGAAGACTTTAACCCCGGCCTATCCGGTAGGCAAGAGCGCCACCCGACGGTGTCGTCGGCGCCCGAGCGCGACGGCGCCCAGCACCACGGTGAGCACCTCTGCACCCACGCTGATCGCCGCATACGGCGCGGGCTGCCAGCCGTGCTCGACGAAACCGAGCAGCCCCACGGTGCGCGACAGCGCGAAGGCGACAATCGCCGCAAGCGATCCCGCAACCGCCGCAGCATGGAGCCACCGCGGTCCACCCAGTGCGATGAGGACCGCGAGTGAGACGAATGCGCTTGTCAGCACGAGGAACCCGATACCGACCATCGGAAGGTGCCGGTAACCGTGCAGATACAGGTAACCGTGGGCGGCGGCGCTCACCAACAGGGTCAGCCCGATGCCGAGGTCCAGGAGCCTTCTCATCGCAGTCTCTCCTCCTTCAGTGCCAGCGCTTGCTGCCCACGCAGGTAGCAGACCTCGCGGATTCCCAGCGCGTCGTGGAGTTGAGCGGCAGGCAGGGTGAGCGGCTTGGGCGCCGGACCGTCGCCGGGGTGCGGCAGCGGGTAGGCGGTGGTGGTGGCGCTGTAGAACGTCACATTGTCTTCGGTCTTGGAAAAGAGTTGGTGCACATGGCCGTTGAGGCAGGTGACCGACGCGAACCGGCGCAGGTGGCTCAGCGCCTGCGTGGCGTCGTCGGTGCCCCAGCCCCAGTCCGGGTACATCGCGAACAGCGGGATGTGGCTGAAGACGACGATCGGGGTGTCCGCCGACAACGGCGCCAGGTCCTTCTCGATGAAATCGAGCTGATCGGCCCCGAGGTGGCCAAGCTTCTTCAGGTTCAAGGTGTTGACCAGTCCGATGACGTGGACACCGGCGACGTCGAAGCTGTACCACCCGTCGCCGCGCGATCCGGCGCCGAACGCCGCGCGATACTTCTGGCCGGCGTCGTCGACCGAGTCGTGCTCGCCCGGAACGGTGAACACGTGCGGGGTGTTGATCCCGCTCATCATCTGTTTGACCTGGTCGAACTGTGCAGGGGTGGCCAGATGGGTCAGGTCACCGGTGTGGATGACGAAGTCCGGCGTGTAGCCGAGGTTGTTGATCTGGTCGATCGCGCGACCGAAGGACGCGGTGACATCGGGATTGGCGGTGCCGGTGAAACCGATGTGACTGTCGCTGATCTGCACGAAGCGCAGAGTCGGGCGAGTGGCCTCGGTCGCCGGGGCCGGCGCGACATGGGACAGCACCTCGCCGCCCACGACGGCGATGCCGACGGCGGCCCCGAACCAGGCACCGTGGCGGATGAGCTGACGGCGGGTCATCTCGCGGGGATCCTGCTCGCCGGTCATGGCGTCACCACCACGGTGCCGTGCATGAACGGATGGATGCTGCAGATGTAGCTATAGCTGCCGGGTTTGGTGAAGGTATAGCTGTAGGTGCCGTTGGTGTCCATTCCGGGCGAGTGGAACGACCCGTCATCGGCGGCAACGGTGTGCGGCTCCTCGTCGTGATTGGACCACGTCACGGTGGCGCCCACCGTGACGGTGAGCGCGGCCGGGACGAAGGCGAAATTGGTGATGGTCACCGCGGTGCCGCCCACCGGGGCCTGCGGCGCGGCCGACGAAGCTGTCGCCGGAGCCGTCGGGGGCGCCGACGGCATCGCCGTCATTCCCGGCATTCCGACCGATGTTCCGCCGTTGGCGCCGAAGTCGACCGTCGGCGGCGGGGCGCCGCCGGTCGGTGCGCAGCCGGCGAGCGCGGCCACCACGATCGCGGTCAGCGCGACAGACCTTTGGCGCTGTGGTGTTTTCATGATCATTTCCTCCTGGACTGAACCATCTCGGTAGCGCGGTACGTCTCATCAAGAGGTAGGTCGGTAGTTACACCGCCGCGGCGTGTAACCCCCCGCCATATCTAGAACATGTGACGAGAGGCGGAAGTATGCCCGCGCACGACGATCGACGGTCGCGAGGTGCTTTGCGCCTGGTGTCTGACGAGCGCTATCCGGACTGGGAGGCGGTGTACGAAGACAACGTGGTGTGGTTGTACCGAACGATTTTCGGTCGGGTAGGCAACCGGGCCGACGCAGAGGATCTGACCTCCGAGGTGTTCCTGAGCGCGATGCGCCCGCTGCGGCTGACTGCGAGCGTGCCCGAGGTACGGGCCTACCTGCTCGCGACGGCCCGCACTGTGCTGGCGGCGCACTGGCGCGCCACCATGGCCCGCGAGATCACCACCATCGCCGAGGTTCCCGCCGTGGTGGAGGCCCCAGCCGAGGTGAGCAGCGCTCCCCAGCGGGTCGCCGCCGTGCTGGCCGCACTGCCGGACAGGTACCGGCAGGTACTGGAATATCGTTTCCTCCATGGCCTTTCGGTGCGCGATACTGCCGGTGAGCTCGGTGTGAGTGTCGCCAACGCCAAGGTGCTGCAGCACCGCGCACTTCGGTTGGCCGCGCAGATCGACGAAGGAGCGCAGCGATGAGCCAGCGCGAGGTGCACAACTACATCGACGACCTGGTCGCCGGGCGCCGTCCCAGGCGATTCACGCCGGACGACTTCGAGGCCGCGCAGATCAGCACGGCCATCTCATTGACGGCTGCCCGGGAGGGAGCCGACGAGCCTCGTCCGGAGTTCATCGCCGGCCTCAAAGCGATACTGGCACAGGATGGCTCGAGCCCGAGCTCTGATCCGAAAGCACCTCAGCCAGATCGCGTCTCGGTAGCCACTCGTCGCCAGGTGATCGTCGGGACGGCCGCTGCGGCCACCGCGGCGGTGGCCGCGGTATCGGTGGACCGGTTGTTCGTCGGAGTCACCGCCGACAACGACGTCGCATCCGAGGGCACGGCGGAGATGATTCCCACCGACGGGTCATGGGAGACCATCACCGACAGTTCCGCACTGGCCGAGGGCGCAGTCCACGCGTTCGACCTGGGTTCGGTCAGCGGCTTCGTCCGCCGCACCGGGGGTCGCGTCGAAGCGGTGTCCGGAGTGTGCACCCATCAGGGTTGCAAGCTGTGGTTCGACCAGAGTTCGGACAGGCTGCGCTGCCCCTGCCATTCGACGTCCTTCTCCCCCGCCGGCCAGGTCTTGACTCACGCGTTGCCCATCGCGCCGAAACCGCTGCCGCACTTCGAAGTACGCGAAAGAGATGGCGTCATCGAGGTGCTTGCGCCGCCCAGTCAGCCGGCCTGAACTGTAACCCCGTCAGCTATCTAGGTGTATGAACAAGTGCAGCAAGACAATTGAGATCATGACAGCAGTGCTCGCGGCGGTGACCACCTCGGCGGGAGTTGCGAGTGCCGCCGCCAGAACCACGAACTCGGCGGTCGACATCATCAGCGAACTGCAGGGGCAGGGCTACGACGTACAACTCAACGGCCAGCCCAACGGGGCGCTCGCGCAATGCACAGTCACTGCCGTGCATCAAACCGCGCTGGGCCCCAACAAGTTCGGTACGGCCTACGTCGACCTCGACTGCCCCGGTAACGACTAGACAGGCACCGCGCGCAGCGCCTCGGGCAGGCTGGGCAGGAAATGCTTGGTGGCGAAAGCCCGGATGTCGTCGGCGGTCTCCACCGGCTCGGCGCTGGGTAGCAGCTGGATCATCAGTGCGTAACGCCAGATGCAGTCGGCGAGGTCGTGAACGGCCTGCGGGCCGATGCGGTCGGCGAAACCGGCCGGGAAGATCACCTGCAGGGCCTGTTCGATACGCATGACCGCGGCCGCGTAATGGGTGCGGGCCAGTTCCAGGGTGAGCGCGGGCTCGTCGAGGACCATCCGGTGCAGCACCCGGTGTTCGCGGCTGCGCAGGATGGCCTGGGTGAACGCCTCGACGTAGTAATTGCTCTGTGGCCGTGCGTCTTTGAGTTCCTCAGCGATGCCGGAGAACAATCGCACGTTCTCCCGATCCATGACGGCGGCGACGAGGTCGTCCTTGTTGGCGAACCGGCGGTAGATGGTGGTGCGGCTCACGCCCGCACGGCGGGCGACGTCGTCGAGGGCGACGCGGCGGATACCGTGCCGGTCGAACTCGACGAGCGCGGCGTCGAGAATGGCTTCCGTCGACAGGTCAGGCATGCCCTGCACGCGCGAAACCGGCTCTGGCATAACCGTTGTAGCGCACCTTCATCGGCAGATGATCCCATAGCCAGTTCACCGGGCGCGAGCGCCACAGCGCGGCGAAACGTTGATAGTTGCGTTCCTTGCGCTCGCTCCACGGCAGCCCGAGTACCTCGCGGGTGCGCGGCGGCATGCCGCCGGTGGTCAGGAACGCCGCCACCGGGTTGAACACCGGCGCCACCAGACGCCACACCAGCGGGTGGACCGCTTTGGGTCTGGGGAAGCCTTTGGTGACGTAGCCGACGCCGTATTTGGCGGTGGGGTGGGCGACGAGCACCTCGTTGATCATGCGGTCCCAGTAGCGCTCGAACTCGGCGTAGTCGGCGGGCATCGGGCGATCACTGACCCCGTAGCGCCGGTACCAGGTCTTGGATTCCAGATACATCTGCTCCTTCTCGGCGCGAGTGAGGCGCTTGACGAAGGTGTCGGCGAAGTAGAGGGCCTGGTCGAAGAAGGTGGCGTGCGCCCAGTAGTAGGTGTCGGGATCCAGCGCGTGATAGCGGCCGCCCTCTGGCATGTCGCCCTTGATGTTGACGTGGAAGTCGCGGACCCGCGGGCCGGCGTTGTCGTCGTCGCTGCCGTAGACGGTCATGAAGATCGGCGGCAGTGAGCGCTTGATCCGAGCGGCGGTGTCAGCGAACCACACCGAGTGGTCGAACACCCCCTGGCCGAGCTCGGCGAGCATGTTCTGCAGCACCGCGGGACGCGGCCCGATCAGCGGCATGCGGTTGTCCCCGAAGTAGCGCCACACCAGTGACTGCGGGCCCAGCGGCAGGGCGTCGGTGGCCGACGTCGGTTCGGCAAGCTCCGTCATGTGGAACAGTGTTACAGATTCCGCACTTTGTACCAACCGCTGGTGACCGACGTCACGCACCATCCCTGCGCCGAGATCGACGAAATGTCGGGATCTGCTCGCACTTCCTCGGCGAAACCGACGTTTGGGCGAGGGAGGCGGTCAGCGAAACCGCTTGAGGCGCAGGCTGTTGGTCACCACGAGCACCGAGGAGAACGCCATCGCCGCGCCGGCGATCATCGGATTGAGCAGTCCGAGCGCCGCCAGCGGGATGGCCGCGACGTTGTACCCGAACGCCCAGAACAGGTTCTGCTTGATGATCCGCAGCGTGCGCGCCGACAACCGCAACGCCGTCGGCACCGTCCGCAGGTCCCCGCGCACCAGCGTGATGTCACCGGCCTCGATGGCGGCGTCGGTGCCGGTGCCCATCGCCATGCCGACATCCGCGGTGGCCAGTGCCACCGAGTCGTTGACGCCGTCGCCCACCATCGCGACCTTGCGGCCCTGATCCTGCAGGCGCTTGATGGCGTCGGCCTTCTCCGAGGGCAGCACGCCGGCGATCACGTCGCCGGGGGCGATACCCACCTCGGCGGCCACCCGCTTCGCCACCGCGGCGTTGTCACCGGTCAGCAGCACCGGGGTGATCCCCATGGACTTGAGCTCGGCGATCGCCTCGGCACTGGTCGGCTTCACGGAATCGACCAGCCGGATCACGCCCTGCTGGTGACCATCCCAGCTCACCGCGACGCTGGTGCGCCCGTCGTCGTCCGATGCCCTGGCCACCCGCACCGTCACCCCGTCGACGACCCCGCGCACACCGGTGCCCGGTTCGTTGACGAAGTCGCTGACCGGCGCGACGGTGAGCCCGCGCTCGCGGGCCGCGGCCACGATCGCGGCGGCCACCGGGTGCTCGGACGCCGATTCGACGGCCGCCGCCCGAGCCAGCACGACATCGGCATCGGCGCCCTCGACCTCGGCGACGCTCATCGTGCCCGTCGTCACCGTGCCGGTCTTGTCCAGCACGACGGTATCGATACCGGTGACCGTCTCGAGCACCTGCGGCTCCTTGATCAGCACGCCGAGCTGGGCGCCGCGGCCGGTGCCGACCAGGATGGCCGTCGGGGTGGCCAGCCCCAGAGCGCACGGGCAGGCGATGATCAGCACCGCCACCGCGGCGGTGAACGCCGACGCCACCGAATGCCCGGACACCAACCAGCCCGCCAATGTCACCGCGGCGATCCCGAGCACCACCGGCACGAACACCGCCGACACCCGGTCGGCCAGTCGCTGGATCGACGCCTTGCCGCCCTGGGCGTCGGCAACCATCCGAGCCATCCGGGCCAGCTGCGTGTCGGAACCAACCCGGTTGGCGCGCAACAGAATTCGCCCGTAGGTGTTGACCGATCCACCGAGCACCTCGTCGCCGGTCCGGACGTCGGCCGGCACCGACTCACCTGTCATCGCCGAAATGTCCAGCGCCGAGGCGCCGTCGACGACCACTCCGTCGGTGGCGACTCGTTCCCCGGGGCGCACCACGATCACGTCACCGACCCGCAGTTCCTCGGCGGGGATGCGGACCTCGGTGTCATCGCGCAGCACGACGGCGTCCTTGGCCCCCAGCGACAGCAGCGCCCGCAACGCCGCGCCCGCCGACCGCTTGGCTTTGGCCTCCGCATACCGGCCGGCCAGCAGGAAGACGGTCACCGCGGCGGCCACCTCGAAGTACACGTGGCCGTGCCCGTGCTGCGCCGTCCCCGTCACGACGGTGAACACCGACCACAGGTAGGCCGCCAGCGTGCCGATCGACACCAGGGTGTCCATGGTCGACGAGCCGTGCCGCGCGCTGTTGATGGCTGCCTTGTGGAACGGATAGCCGCCCCAGAACACGATCGGCGTCGCCAGCGCCAACACCACCCACTGCCAGCCGGGGAACTGCCAGGGCATGACCATCGAGATAGCGACGACCGGCACCGCCAGGATTGCCGAGCCGATGAGCCGCGGCCTCAGTTGGTCGGCCGGGACGTCGTGGTTCATGTGATCGGAGTGGTTCATGTGACCGGAGTGGTCGATGACCGAGGCGTGGTAGCCGGTGGATTCCACGGCGTGGATGAGGTCGTGTTCGGACACCTGCGGCCCGTGTTGGACGTGCGCCTGCTCGACGGCGAAGTTCACCGTCGCGTTTACGCCGTCCAGGTTGTTGAGGCTGCGCTCGATCTTGGCCGCGCACGACGCGCAGCTCATGCCCCTCAACTGAAGGTCGGTGGTGTTCATGCCGTCGACTATACCCCTGGGGGGTATGTCGTCAAGGCTTCTCACCAGAGGATGACGAAGCCCGCCCCGTTACGCGCGTCGGTGTCGCCGTCGCAGGACCGCGACGTGCTGCGATAGCTCTCGACGACCCTGCTCAACGCCTGCAGTGGCGGGCCCGCGGCCTGCACCAACTCCGACAGGCGAGGGCTTCGGCGGGCATCCCCACCGAAGGTCCTCACACACGGCAGGTCGGCCAGCACAGCGATCAGGCCGAGCGCCAGCAGCCGCGGCTCGACCGTCTGCCCCGCGATGGCCTGCTCCAGCGTCCGGCCGACCAGTCCGGCCAGCTCGGCGACCATCTCCTCGTCACGCGGTTCGAGACAGGTCGCGGCGGACAGCCCGGGGACGTGGTGTACGCGGGGCCGCAACCAACCGCCGGCCTGAAGTTGCTGACGGACCATGGCGGTCGTGCCCTGGTTGGAGCGGGTGACCGCATCGTCCCAGCTCACCTGCGTGGTGAAGCCGAACTGCGCGACGGCCCCGTTGAGCACCGGGTCACCCGGGCCCTCCGCCCGCCCAGGGTAGGGCCGGCCACCCCGGTCGACGAGGTGGCCGCTGAGGTAGAGATCGGTCACCTTCGCCGCGCGCAGAGCGATGACCAGCAGCGCCGGGTCACGGCTGCCGAACCGGCCCCGGTCACGATCGAATGCCAGCAGGTAGAGGCGGCCGTGCAAGCTTGCCGGTGGTTCCGTCATACCTCCACGGTGCTGCGCCTGGGCGGCGAGAACACGAGTAGTCGGGTACTCAATCTCGGCGATGCTGGCCACCACCGCGGCGCTGAGTGACAATGGGAACATCCGAGCGGAGGTGGTCGAGATGACCCTGACCCATGATCGCGCGACCGCGGCCGCCGAACGCATCGCGGTCCGCTGCGTCGATTCCGATGTGCACCCCGTACCGCGGCGCGGCGTCATCGTCGACTACATCCCTGAACCGTGGCGCTCGAAGTACTTCCTGTCGCATCCGATCGGCGAGAAGATCTACTACGACGCACCCGACTACGCCCACGCCTACGCCATGCGGGTGGACACCTTCCCCGACGACGGCGAATTCGCCGGCACCGACCCGGACCTCATGTTCCGCCAGCTGATCATGGAGGCCGGCGCCGACATCGCGATCCTGGAACCCCTGGCGTTCGGAGCGCGACTGCCCGAGGCGGCGCAGGCCTCAGCGATCGCCACCAACCTGTGGATCGACGAGCACTGGCTCAGTGGCGCGAACAACTGGCACCAGCGCTGGCGCGGGTCGATCTCGGTGGCCATCGAGGATCCCGAGGGCGCGGCCCGCGAAATCGAGAAGTGGGCCGGGCACCCCTTGATGGCGCAGATTCTGATCAAGGCCGAACCGCGCCCGTCGTGGGGTGACCCGAAATACGACCCGATCTGGCAGGCCGCCACCAAACACGACATCACGGTCAGCTGCCATCTGGCCCGCGGCTCGTTCGAGACACTGCCGATCCCGCCAGTGGGCCTGCCGAGCTACAACCACGACTTCATGGTGAGCTATTCGTTGCTGGCCGCCAACCAGGTGATGAGCCTGGTCTTCGATGGCGTCTTCGACCGCTACCCGGGTCTACGGATTGTGTTGGTAGAGCACGCCTTCAACTGGATCCTGCCGCTGATGTGGCGGATGGACGCCATCTACGAGGCCCGCAAGTCCGTCATGGACATCAAGCGCAAACCCAGCGAGTACGTCAAGGACCACATCAAGTTCACCACCCAGCCGCTGGACTACCCCGAAGACAAGACCGAACTGCTGCGGGCCTTCGAGTGGATGGAATGCGAGAAGATCCTGCTGTTCTCCTCGGACTACCCGCACTGGACGTTCGACGACCCGCGCTGGCTGGTCAAGCACCTTCCCGAACACGCCCGCGAGGCAGTGATGTTCCGCAACGGCATCGAGGTCTACAAACTTCCCGACACCGTTCCGGTGCTGGAAGGACAGACGCGCGTCTTCTAGGCGCGACGACGCCGGGCGCGGACCAGGCCGGCGACACCGAGCACCAGCAGCACACCGGCCGCGGTGGCCAGCACCATCGTCAACACCATCAGCGGCGGGTCGTACAGCACCGAGGTGGTGGCGGGCTGCCCGTCGGTCACCGGCGCGACATCGACGATGCTGCGCACCTGCATCCAGCTCACGACCGCCCCGGCCGCGGCCAGCACGGCAAGCACCAGCTGCACCACATGCCTCACGATGAGCTCGCCGTCCTGCCCTCGACGAGCTTCGTCAGCTGAGCCCGCAGCTCCCGATGATTGCGGGCCCACGCCTGCGCGGTGCGATCACCGCTGAGCCGCACGCCGATCCCGGTACGCCCGCGCGGCACGCCGCTCAGCTCGCCCAGCGCCCTGGAGGTCTGCCATTTCTCCAGTGGCTCACGGGATTTCGCGCTGTGGGTGGCTTCCGGGTACACCGCGACGATCGTCCGAAGCGGAGTGACCTCGGTACCTTCGCGCAGGCTCTCCGTGGTGAGCTCGACGCTGGTGTGGATGCGGGCGGCCTTCACCTGCAGGTAGAGAAAGCCGGTGACGAGCACGAGGAACAACATCGGTACGAACGGCTGAAAGCCGGCACCGCCCTTGAGCTGGATCAGCAGCATCGAGAGCCCGGCCGCCGGCCCGGCCAGCAGCCAGTACCAGCTCGCGCCGCTCTCGTGGAACAACGGCCCGGACTCCGGGTGTGGTTGCTCAGACATCTGACCTCGGGGTGTCGCCGGGATCGAACCAGGCGCCCACCACCGGTCGGCTCAGCAGCAGGGTCCCGACGATGATCGGCGGCAGGCTCAGCAGGGTCACCAAGCCGATGTTGACGAAAACCTGCAGAACCCCCACCAGAACGATCAGTGTCAGCCCCAGGCCGAGAGTCGCACGGCGGTAGCGCACGTCACCGCCGCGGGTCCTGCCGGCAAGGAAGGCCAGGCCGAGGCCGGCGACGATGCAGACCGCACCCGCCGCCCGCCGGAAGGCCAGCAGCTGATGCACTGACGCATCGGAGATCGTGGGTGAGACCACCTGGCGAAGTGCCTCGAAACCGAACGTCAGCGCCAGCAGCCCGCCGGCCATCAGCAGCACGGAGCCTGCGATCAGCAGCCAGAAGGCGATGGTGAGGGCGCGGGGCCTGGATTCGGTTGCGGTCATCGTCCGGCAGCCTATCGGAGTCATCTGGTGAAGAAGCCGTGCGCATCCTGGCGGTGCAGCAGATAGATGCCGCCGACGATGAAGACCGAGCCGACGATTCCGGTGACCGCGAAGGTCACCGCCGGCACCGGTTCGCGGGGTACCGAGAACAGGCTCACCGTGGTGTAGATGACGGTGGCGACGCCGCCGCCGGTGAGCGCTGTGCGGGTCCACCGGTAGCCCGACCGCATCAGCAGCAGGAACGTGAGCACCACCGCGCCCAGCGTCAGCGCGAACACCAGGGTGAGCGCGATGACCACGCTGGTGATGTGGTTGACCGTCACGGCATCGACGACGTAGCCGATCAGGAGCAACACCAGGGCGACCAGCCAGAGCCAGAACCCGGTGTCGACGTCGGTCGGCCGCGCCGGTGCGCCCGAGGGCGGCTGCGGCGTCACGCGAGCCACCCTGCGGCGTCGGCGGCCCAGTAGGTGAGCACGATGTCGGCCCCGGCTCGCCGGATGCCGATCAGCGACTCCAGCGCGGCGGCGCGGCCGTCGATCCAGCCGTTGGCCGCGGCGGCGCTGATCATCGCGTACTCACCCGAGACCTGGTAGGCGGCCACCGGCACCGGCGACACCTCGGCGGCGGCGCGCACGATGTCGAGGTAGGCCATCGCAGGTTTGACCATCACGATGTCGGCACCCTCGTCGAGGTCGAGTTCGATCTCGCGCAACGCTTCTCGCGCGTTACCGCTGTCCTGCTGGTAGGTGCGCCGATCGCCCTGCAGGCTGGAGGCGACAGCTTCGCGGAACGGGCCGTAAAACGCCGACGAGAACTTGGCGGCGTAGGCCAGGATCACCACATCGGTGAAGCCGGCGGCGTCGAGACCGTCGCGGATCGCGGCGACCTGACCGTCCATCATGCCGCTGGGGCCCACCACATGGGCACCCGATTCAGCTTGGGCGACAGCCAGTTTCACGTACTGCGCGTTGGTGGTGTCGTTATCGACACGGCCGCGGGCATCGAGCACACCGCAGTGGCCGTGGTCGGTGAACTCGTCCAGACAGGTGTCGGCCATCAGCACGGTGTCGTGACCGAGGTCCTTGGCCAGATCGCGGAGTGCGACGTTGAGGATCCCGTCGGGACTCACACCGCACGATCCCAGAGCGTCCTTGTCCTCGTCGCGGGGCACCCCGAACAGCATGAGTCCGCCGACGCCGGCTTCGACAGCCTCGGCCGCCGCACGGCGCAGCGAATCACGGGTGTGCTGCACCACGCCAGGCATGGACGCTATCGGGCGAGGCTCGTCGATGCCATCGGCGACGAACATCGGAAGCACCAGATGCCGCGGCTCCAGCGATGTTTGGGCTACCAAACGGCGCAGGGCCGGGGTCGAACGCAACCGGCGTGGGCGGTGCCTGGGGAAAGTCATGTACCGGCTTTCGATTAGCGGCGGCGACTCTTCTTGCGCGGCGGCGGCAGGGCACCCTCGGCGCGAAGCCGGGCGGCGTGCTCGGCGAGCGCGTCGACCAGCGGTCCCACCGCGGCCGTCTCCGGCTGAACGTCGACCCTCAGACCGAATTCGGCAGCGGTCTCGGCGGTCTTGGGCCCGATACACGCCACGATGGTCCGGGCGTGCGGCTTACCGGCGATGCCGACGAGGTTGCGCACCGTCGAGCTGGAGGTGAAGCAGACGGCGTCGAACCCGCCGGTCTTGATCATCTCGCGGGTGTCGGCCGGCGGCGGTGCGGCACGCACGGTGCGGTAGGCGGTGACATCCTCGATCTCCCAGCCACGTTCACGAAGCCCCTCGGCCAGCGTCTCGGTGGCGATGTCGGCGCGCGGCAGCAGCACCCGGTTGACCGGATCGAAAATGCTGTCGTACTCGGGGAATTCGTCGAGCAGGCCCAGTGAGGACTGCTCGCCGGACGGAATCAGCTCGGGGCTCACACCGAAGGCCCGCACACGGTCCGCGGTGGACTCGCCGACACAGGCGATCTTCACACCCGAGAACGCCCGCGCGTCCAGACCGAACTCGCCGAACTTCTCCCACACCGCGCGAACGGCGTTGGTCGAGGTGAACACCACCCACTGGTAGCGACCGTCCACCAAACCCTTGACGGCCCTTTCCATCTGGGCCGGGCTGCGCGGCGGCTCCACGGCGATGGTGGGCACCTCGATCGGCAGCGCACCGTGGCCGACCAGCCGGTCGCTCATCTCACCGGCCTGATCCTTGGTGCGCGGCACCAGCACGGTCCAGCCGTACAGGGCGCGGCTCTCCCACCAGTTCAGCTTGGCGCGGTGGGCCACGGTCTTGCCGATGGTGACCACCAGCGTGCCGGTCAGCGGACCGGCCGGGTCGTTACCGCCGGCCAGCGTGGCGCGATCCAGCAAGCCGGCCAGGGTGGTCTCCACCGAACGCTGCCCGCACGTGGTGCCGTTGCAGGTGACCACGCACGGGGTGGCGTCGGCCAGGCCGTACTCGATCAGGGTGCGGGCGGCCTCGGGAAGATGCGACGCGGTCGCGGTCAGGATCAGCGGGCCGGGCGCGGCGGCCAGCGCCGCCCAGTCCACCTCGCCACGGACGTCGGCGACAGTGTGCGCCGATCCCAGCGGCAGGCCTGCGTAGGTGGGCACCGCGCTGGTGGCTGGCAGCCCGGGCACGATCTCGAACTCGGCGTGGGCCCTGGCGACCGCATTGACCTCGGTGATGACCGCATCCACCGACAGCGGGTCACCGGCGACCAGACGCACGACGTCGAAGCCGGCCTTGGCCTCGGCGACCAGGATCTTGGCCACCTCGGCGGGGTCGCCGAGCGCGGGCCGGATGTCGGGGCCGACAGACACCACCGGCGGGGCGATCTCGTCGGCGACGGGGCCGTCGGAATCCTGGCCGGGAACCTGCTCGCGCGACGCGCCCTTTTCCGGCGCCAGGGCCGGACCGGAGGCGGGCGGCAGGTCGATGCCGACCACGTTGAGCACGGCCTGGGGCACGTCGGGATCGGTGAAGACCAGCGCCGCATTGGCGAGCACAGTTCGGGCACGCGTCGTCAGCAGGTTGGGGTCACCAGGACCCGAACCGACGAACGTGATGTGTCCCGGCTTCGCCTTGCGTCGCCCGCTACCGTGGCCAGTCATCGCTTCACTCCCGCTCCACCGCTCCATCGCGGAGTTCGTTCGACATGACTTCGCGCGCACCGAGCTCGAACAACTCCGCGGCGACCGAGAGCCCCAGCTCTGCGGACCGGCCCGGCGTTCCGATTCCGGACGCACGGATCACGTCGGATCCGTCTGCCGCCGCCACGCAGGCGCGCAGCGACAGCTCGTCGAAGATCCGGCCGTCGTCATCAATGGACTCGACCACCTCGGCGATCGCTCCCACGGGTGCCGAACACCCGGCCTCCAGTTTGGCGAGCAGGGCACGCTCGGCGGTGACTGCGGCGCGGGTGTCGGGGTCATCCAACTCCGCCAACAGCGCCGCAAGCCCGGTGTCGCTCGCGCGGCACTCGACCGCAAGCGCACCTTGAGCCGGCGCTGGCAACATCTGCACCGGCTCCAGCGTCTCGGTGACATCGCCTAGTCGTCCGATGCGGGCCAGCCCCGCCCGGGCTACCACGATGGCGTCGAGATCACCGCTGCTTACCCTGTTCAACCTGGTATCTAGGTTGCCTCTTAGGGGGCGGATTTCCAAACCGAGACCCAGTGCTTTAAGCTGCGCGGCCCTGCGCACGGACGAAGTGCCGATCACCGACCCGACTGGCAACTCCCCCAAAACCATGCCGTCACGGGCGACCAGGGCGTCGCGCGGGTCCTCCCGGCGCGGAATCGCGGCGATGACGAAGCGGTCATCCGGGGCTGTCGGCAAATCCTTGTAGGAGTGCACGGCCATATCGACGCGGCCGTCGGCGATCGCCTCCCGCAGTGCGGCGGTGAACACCCCCACCCCGATCTCGGCGACCGGTTGCTGCGAGCGGTCACCGTCGGTGCTGATGATCACCAGCTCGGCGCGGCGTCCGCGCCCGATGAGCTCGTCTCTGATGGTTCCGGCCTGGGTGGTCGCCAGCAGGCTGCCCCGGGTGCCGATCCTGATGACCGTGTCGTCCTTGCCGGCCAAGCGTCCTACTCGGTGTGTTCGGGCAGACCGGAATCGAATTCCGGTGTGATCAAAGGCAGTTCACCGGCGGCCACGGCGTCGACGGCTTGCGGATCCAGTTCGAAAAGCTCCCGCAGCGCTTCGGCGTAGGTGTCGCCGCCGGGCGCGCTGGCCAGTTGCTTGACCCGTACCGTCGGGGCGTGCAGCAGCTTGTCGACCACCCGACGCACGGTGCGGGCGACCTCGTCGCGCTGGGCGTCGTCCAAGCCGGGAAGCCGGTGATCGAGCCGCAGCAGCTCGGACTCCACAACGTCGGCGGCGCGCTGGCGCAGGGCGGTGACCGTCGGGGTGACCTCGGCCATCCGCTGGCCGGCCAGATAGGCAGCAACCTCGGCAGCGACGATCTGGCGGGCCGCTTCGGCGTCGGTGGCCGCGGCGCGGGCCGACGGTTCGCGCTGCACCCGATCCATGTCGATGACGGAAACGCCGGGCAGCCCGGCAACGGCGGGGTCGACATCGCGGGGCATGCCCAGGTCACACAGCACCAGCGGGGCCGCGGCCTCGTCACGCTGCGTCGCGGCCAGCGCGTGGTGCACATCGGCCAGCGAGACGACCGGCCGCACCGCGCCGGTGCAGCTGACCACCACGTCGGCGGCGGCCAGCGCGGTCGGCAGATCCTCCAGCGTCAGAGCCACGGCGCCGACACCCTGCTCGCGGATGGATTCGGCCAGCCGCTGCGCGCGGGGCAGCGAGCGGTTGACGACGTGGATGTGGGTGACCCCGGCGCGCACCAGGTGCGCCACCGACAGCCCGCCCATCGAACCCGCGCCGACCACGGCCGCGCTGCGGCCCGCCAGGCCGTTGCCGAGCCGGGCGCCCGCGATATCGAGGGCCACCGAGACCACGCTGGCGCCCGCGGCGTCGATCGCGGTCTCCGAATGCACACGCTTGCCCACCGAGAGCGCCCGCTGAGCCAGGTCGTGCAGGACGCGGCCGACCGTGCGGTTGGCTTCGGCGCTCGCGTAGGCGCGGCGGACCTGGCCGAGCACCTGCTGCTCACCGATCACCGCGCTGTCCAGTCCGCTCGCCACCGCGAAGAGGTGCTCGACGGCGGCCTCGCTGTAGCGGACGTAGGCGTACTTGGTGAGGTCGCCCATCGACATCCCGGAATGCTCGGCGAGCACCTGGCCGATGGCCGACAGGCCGCCGTGGAAGGCGTCGACCACCGCGTAGACCTCGACCCGGTTGCAGGTCGACAGCACCATGGCCTCGGTCACCAGCGGGGACTGCAGCACCTGGTCGATGATTTTGACCTGGTCGGACTCGTCGGTCGACAGCTGTTCGAGCACGGAGACCGGAGCGCTTCGATGCGACACCCCGAAGAGCAGGACGCTCACGGCACGATCACCTGGCCCGCTCCCTTGCTGTCACGCCAATGTCCGTTAGTGAAACTTACTTCCACGGTAATCGGTGCGCAGGCGGCTGACCAAATTGTCCGGCTGTTCATCCCTCGGCCAAATCGGCCCGCAACCGTGCCTCGTCGACGTCCCAGTAGCTGTGCTCCCTGCCGTCGAGCAGAACGACGGGCAGCCGGTCGCCGAACTCGGCGCGCAGCGCGCTGTCCCCGGCGGCCGCGGCCGCGTCCACATCCACGCTGGACAGCTCAAAGCCGAGCTCGGCGGCCAGCTTCGTCAGCTGTGCGTGCACCCGCTCGCAGATGCTGCACCCGGCGCGGGTCAGCAGTTCGACATGTCGGCGGCTCATCCCAACGAGTGTCGCAGTTAGGGTTAGTGCCATGGGTTCCGGGGACTACGACCAGGAGCTCGCGGGCCTGGAAGCCGGCCAGGCAAGCGCGCAGCGTGCGGCCGACGAGCTGGTGGCCGAGCAGGCCAGCGCCGTGGCCCGCGACGCGAGCATGGCCGCGCATCGCGAGCCGGCGCCCGAAGCCGCGCCCGAACCCGGTCCGCCGCCTGCCGATCTGACCGCCGCTGCGTTCTTCGACGTCGACAACACCCTGGTGCAGGGCTCGTCGCTGGTGCACTTCGGCCGTGGCCTGGCGGCGCGCAAGTACTTCACCTACTCCGACATGCTCAAGTTCGTCTACGCGCAGGCGAAGTTCCAGCTGACCGGCCGGGAGAACAGCGACGACGTGGCCGAGGGCCGGCGCAAGGCACTGGCGTTCATCGAAGGCCGGTCGGTGGCCGAGCTCGTCGACGTCGGCGAGGAGATCTATGACGAGATCATCGCCGACAAGATCTGGGCGGGCACCCGTGCGCTGGCCCAGATGCATCTGGATGCGGGCCAGCAGGTGTGGCTGGTCACCGCGACGCCCTACGAGCTGGCCGCCACCATCGCCCGCCGGCTGGGGTTCACCGGCGCGCTGGGCACTGTCGCGGAGTCCCAGGACGGGGTGTTCACCGGCCGGCTGGTCGGCGACATCCTGCACGGGCTGGGCAAAGCCCACGCCGTGCGTCAGCTGGCCATCCGCGAGGGCCTCAACCTCAAACGCTGTACCGCCTACTCGGACAGCTACAACGACGTGCCCATGCTGTCGCTGGTCGGCACCGCCGTGGCGATCAACCCGGACGCCGACCTGCGTGAGCTGGCCCGCGAACGGGGCTGGGAGATCCGCGATTTCCGCACCGCGCGCAAGGCTGCCCGCATCGGGGTGCCCTCGGCGTTGGCCCTGGGCGCGATCGGCGGGGCGCTGGCCGCCGCGGTGTCCCGCCGGCAGGAGCACTGACGCCAGAGGGCTCAGCGCAGCCGTCAGCCGCTGCTAGGCTCAAACTCCATGTCCATAGCCAGCGAGATCATCGGCACTCACTTCCGCTACCCGGACTACTACCTGGTGGGGCGAGAGAAGATTCGCGAGTTCGCCAAGGCCATCCAGACCGACGACCCGGTGCACTTCAGCGAGGAGGCCGCCAAGGCGGCCGGCTACCACGACCTGGTGGCGCCGTTGACCTTCATCGCGATCGCGGGCCGTCAGGTACAGCTGGAAATCTTCCGCAATTTCGACGTGGGCATCAACCTGGCCCGGGTTATTCACCGCGATCAGAAGATCAAATACCACCGCCCGATCGTCGCCGGCGACAAATTGTTCTTCGACTCCTGGCTGGATTCGGTGACCGAATCGCACGGGACCGTCATCAGCGAATTGCGCAGCGAAGTCACCGACGAAGAAGGCCGGCCGGTGATGACGACGGTTGTGACGATGATCGGCGAAGCCAACGGCGAGGAAGACAACGCCCAGATCGCGGCCATCGCCGCGGCGGCGATGCGCGGCTGACTCAGCCCAGGAACGTGTTGCGGCGCTGAGCCAGCAACTGATACAGCGTCTGCTGGATCGTTTCGCGCACCTGATCGGTGAGTTCGAAGGTGACCATCGGATCGTCGGCCGCGGATTCGTCGTAGTCTGCGGTCTCGATCGGTGTGCCAAATGCGATGTGCCACTTGGACGGAAGCGGGATCAGCCCGGCCGGCCCGGCCAACGGGAACAGCGGGGTGATCGGGAAGTACGGCAGCCCGAGGACCCGGGCGAGCAACTTGACGTCGGTCAGCATCGGATAGATCTCTTCGGAGCCGACGATCGAGCACGGGATGATCGGCGCACCGGTGCGCAGTGCGGCCGAGACGAAACCCCCACGGCCGAAACGCTGCAACTTGTAGCGGTCCCGGAACTGCTTGCCCAGCCCCTTGTAGCCCTCGGGGAACACCGCGGTCAACTCGCCGCCGGCCAGCAACCGGTTCGCGTCGATGGTGCAGGCCATGGTGTGGCCCGCCTTGCGGGCGATCGGTCCGAGCATCGGCATGTCGAAGACCATGTCGGCGGCGAGCAGACGCAGGTCGCGATGCGCGGGATGGTGATCATGCACGGCGACCGACAGCATCAGGCCGTCGAACGGCAATGTGCCGGCGTGGTTGGCCACCAGCAAGCCCGCACCGTCGTCGGGCAAATTCTCGATCCCGCTGACTTCGACCCGGAACCAATTCTCGAAAAAGAACCGCAGCAAAGGCAGCACGAGTGCGTTGTTGAATTGCGGGTCGAAGCCGAACTCGTCGACAACGTAGTCCCCGGAAAGGCGCTTGCGGAGAAAATCTGCGACAGCGGAAATGCGTTGGGCGAGTTCGTTGGGCTCGCCCTCGGCGCGGCCGATCCCGGCCGCGCCGCGACGCGCGTCGATCTCGCGGACGACGGCGGCGATGTCTTCTGCCGAAGCCCTGCTACCCGGATCCGACAGTAGCGAGGGATGCCTGCGCGCCGCGTCAGCCCGCTGAGAGGCACGGCGCGCGGCCGCCGCTCTCGTCGAATTCGAGTGCAGCGGAATCACTTTCGCTTTTGATTCACCAGCCACTGCAGTTACCTCCTCCCCAACATCACACTGTCAGCCACCCCACCGCTGCGCGACGGCGACCGCGCGGCTCTCCACTGAGCGTACCCATTTCGGGTCGATGATCGGAGTCAAACCCCGGCCGCGCACGTAGTCGTCGAACGCTTCCATCGTCGTCCACTTCGGCGCAAAACCCAACTCGGCGCGCATTCGAGTGGTGTCCATGACCCGGCCGTAACTCAGCCATTCCATCTGATCGCGATTGAGGTCGGAGGTCCGGGTGGCCCGTCGCAACGAATCCATCGCCCACACCCCCACGCTGGGTACCGGAAGCGCAATGCGCCCGGAGCGCCGAATCGCCTGCGACATCATGATGATCCCGTCGGCCCCGACGTTGAACGTGCCCGGCTTGCCCGCCGTCGTAGCCCGCTCCAGGGCACCGAGCGCGTCCTGTTCGTGCAGCAGCTGCAGCCGGGCGTCGTGGCCGAGCACGGTCGGCACCAGCGGGCCGGCCAGATAGCGCGACAGGGCGGTGTCCATCGCGGGGCCGATCATGTTGGCCAGCCGCAGGATCGTCACGGCGATGTCGGGCCGCCGCCGGCCCAGACCGCGGGCGTAGCCCTCGATGTCGATGCTGTCGCGGGCAAAACCCTCGCCCGGCGGCCGGCGGCTGCTGCTGTCCTCGGTGTAGACCACCGGGTCATGCGGATGCGAGCCGTAGACCTCCGAGGTGGACTTGAGGATCACCCGTCGCACCGACGGCGCCTTCTGGCAGGCGGCGAACAGCTGCATCGCGCCCATCACGTTGATTTCCTTCAACGTGGCGCGGCCGCCGGAGCGGGGTGCGTACGAGGCCGCGGCAGCATGCACCACGGTGTCGACGTCCCCATTTCGAATCACCTTGGCGATGAAGGGGTTCCTGATGTCGGCGCGGACGAATTCAGCGCGGCCCATCCGGCGGAGCAGGTCCTTGCTGGGGGCGATGGCGTCGACAGCGATGACCTTGTTGATCATCGGGTTCTGCACCAAACGCGCCGTCAGATAGCCACCGAGGAAACGGCAGGCACCCGTGACCAGCACCACCTTGGGGTAGTGCGGTAACTCCGTGTCGGTGCCGCCGGATTCCATCTGCCCACCCTATCGGGCCGATCCCGGCCCGGCAGGGCGCGGCGAGCCGGGCGGTGTGCCCGGCAGGCGACTACTTGCCCAGTTTTCTGCGCTGAACCCGGGTACGACGCAGCAGCTTGCGGTGCTTCTTCTTCGACATGCGCTTACGCCGCTTCTTGATGACTGAACCCATGAAATCCGTTACCTAAGTCCTCGCAGTGCCCGCGTCAGCGCGGGCTTGTCTCTCGTCCCGGTCACCTTACCTAAGCAGGTGGGGGGAACGGAAAACGGCCTCGTTTGGCCCGGCGTCAGCCGGCGTCGAAGTACGACGTCTCCAGCAGATCGTGGACAGCCTTGGCGTGCACCCGGAACGAGCGGCCGACCCGGACGGCGGGCAGCTCTCCGTTGTGCACGAGCCGGTAGACCGTCATCTTGCTGACCCGCATGAGCGAAGCCACTTCGGCGACGGTGAGAAATTGAGCTCGAGCGACTGGCTGGGCATCAGCGCCACCAGCGTCCCGCGCCGATTTTCCGCCAGCCGCGTCCCGCGCCGATGGCCCGTTCATAGACGTCATCGCAACCCAATCCGTCAGGCACAGTCAGTCCCAGCGGCTTCCCCACCGCTGGCACCCACCCGTGCATACACGAGGAGAATAGCGTGGCCAATGGGGTTACTGCGACGGGTGTGGGTCAATCAGTCTGAAATTTCTTGAACTACTCTGATGTAATTCCTAGCTGCTCAGAGCGTGTTTTTGCGGCGTCGATGGCCGCCAGCACCGCCGGCCGGACCCCACCCCGCTCGAGTTCCCGCAGGCCAGCAGCGGTGGTGCCACCCGGGGACGTCACCATGGCGCGCAGCCTGGCGGGCGTGGTGTCCAGGCCTGCGTCACCACCGGCCGAGCGCTCGTCCTCGATGCGTTCGAGCAGCATTGCGGCCGAACCGGCCATCGTCTGCACCGCCAGATCGGTCGCAACGGCCCGGCCGAGGCCGTTGGCGACCGCTGCGTCGACCAACGCCTCGACGAACAGGAAGAAGTACGCGGGCCCCGATCCCGACACCGCGGTGACCGCGTCCAGCTGGCTCTCCGGCACCGTCAGAACGCCGCCGACGCACTCGAACAACGAGGAGACCTCGGCGAGGTGTTCGGCAGTGGCGAAGCGGCCCTTGGCCAGCGCGCTGACGCCGGCACCGACCAGCGCGGGCGCGTTGGGCATCACCCGGATCACCGGGCTGCCTGCGGGCAGCCGGGACTCGTAGAAGCCGACCGTCACCCCGGCCACCACCGAGACCAGGACCTGCTCGACGCTGTTGCTCTCGGCCCGGGCTGCGGCATCGGCGATCTTGTCGACAACGGATTCGGCGTCGGCCGGCTTGACGGCGACGATGACGAAGGCCGCCGTCTCGACCGCTTCGGTCACCGTGGCGATCCGCACCGAGTACTTCTGCGCCAGGTACCCGGAGCGCTCGGGCATCCGCTCCGCCACGACGAGGTCCTTGACTTGGCGCCCCGCCCTGAGCAGCCCCGCAAGGAGAGCCTCGCCCATGCTGCCGCCGCCGATGATCGCGATTCTGGCCATGGGCAGACCCTATGTGAGTCTCTACTGGGCCGGCACCAGGGCCAGCTGGCGCGTCTGCACGATGATGCGCCCGGTGCTGTCGACCACCGTGTGGTCCTCGTCGAACCAGTCCTGGCCGATCTGTGTGGCGGTGCACACCACCCGCAGCCACCCGTCAGCCGGCAACCCGCGCAGATAGGCGGTCAGCTGCACGGTGGGCGCCCAGCCGCGGCGCTCGACCGCATAGGAGACGGGCAGCGAGATGTCACCGCACATGAGAGCGAACAGCACGTCGACGGGCCCGTCCTTGGGCCGCACCCAGATCTTGAACACCGGGGCACCGGCGTCGCTGAACGTCGGGGTCTGGTCGGGACGGATGTCGCAGCCGCGGGCCAGGTGATTGATCTCGGCTGCGGGGTGACCCGGCCCGATCGGCTCGACGCCGGCCGGCGGCTCGGGACTCATCAGCGGGGTCACCGGGTTGGCCGACAGCAGCGGCTCGGCCAAGTGTTCAGGCTCGCCGAGGGTGACGACGGTACGCACGCAAGTTCTCCCCCGCTGGCTCAGTTCGACATCGACCAGACCGATCCGCCGACCGCGCTTGCGCACCGTGGTGATCAGCTCGACCGCCCCGGGATCGGGTGCGGACAGGAAATCTGCCGACACCGCGACGGATTCGAACGGGGCACCGGTCCCGCCGCTGTCCCCGTAGGCCTCGCGGGCTGCCTTGGCGCACAGCGCCAACATCACACCGCCATGAATCTTGGGCCCAATTGTCCAGTGCTCGTTGAGGTTTCCCGCGAAGCCTGGGCGGCCATCATCGAGCGGACGCAACGCCATCACGTCACCGAACCGGGGGATCATGAATGCTCTCTCTCAGCGCAACAGGTGGGTACGGGCGAACTGTAGCGACTCGCTCAGCAACGCCTCCCGCTCGGCCTTGGTACGCGCGCCGGAGGTGGTCACCTCGAGCACGACGTGTCCGGCGAAGTCACTGCCCGCCAGCATCTGGCACACCTCGACGGTCGGCTGGCTGCCGTGCCCGGGCACCAGGTGCTCGTCGGTGGAGGCACCGCTGCCGTCACACAGATGCAGATGGACCAGGCCGTCGCCCATCCTGCGGGCCATGTCGAGCGCATCGGTGCCCGCGGTCGCCGTGTGTGACAGGTCCAGCGTGTAGTGCGCGTGGTTGCCGTCCAGGGGGTCGTAAGAGGGCGCGAACGCCGAGACCCCCACCCCCGGACGGCCGCCACGCTTGCGCATCCGCTCGATCGACGGCTGACCCGAACCGAAGAACCGGTCGGCGCGGAACGGGAACATGTTCTCCACGGCGACCATGACGTCGCTGCGGGTCTCGAGTTCGGCGACCTGATCGCTGAACCCGTCGGCGTAGCGCCGCTGCCAGCGAAACGGCGGGTGCACCACCACGGTCTGCGCGCCGAGGCGCTCGGCGGCCTGCACACTGCGGGTGAGTTTCGGGATCGGGTTGGCACCCCAAACCCGTTGGGAGATCAGCAGACACGGCGCGTGCACCGACAGCACCGGCATGTTGTAGCGGCGGGACAGCTTCGCGATCGCCCCGACGTCCTGGCTGACCGTCTCGGCCCACACCATCAGTTCGACACCGTCATAGCCCAGCTCGGCGGCGTACTCGAACGCGGCCTCGGTCCTCAGCGGATAGACCGAGGCCGTCGAAAGACCGACCTTGATGGCTGGGCGCACTGCCGAATCAGGTCGACTGCAACAGGGCCAGCGGCCCGAGCGTGACCAGCGCACCGACCGCGACCGCGATCAGTGTGCTGGCGATGTCCTCGGTCTTGCGGACCACCCGCACGGCCACCACCAGGCCGAGGATGACCAACACCGACAGCACCAGCGCGACGATGTTGTTCCACCGCCACAGCTGGTCGAATGCGATGAACAGCCCGGCGCCGAACGCCACCGCCAGGAACGACTGGCCCACCACGATCAGCGCCCGCCACAACGCGGCGAGCTTGCCCTCCCGGGGCTGGGCATCCTCGTCGGCCGCCGCATCGGTGGCCACCGCGACCGCCGCACCGTCGTGCTCGTCCTCCTGCTCGACGCCGCGGCGGGCCAGATCGTCGGCCACGGTCTGGCCGCCGAACAGCGTTCCGCCCGACGACCGCAGATAGGACTGCAGTTCGGCGGCGCTGTCGTCGTGTTCCTCGGCGCTCAGGTCCAGGGCGGCCGCTTCGTCGACCGGGTCGAAGGCCATCTGCTCGGCATCGGAGTCCGCCGACTGCTCAGCCGGCCGGCGCAGTGGACGGGGGTCATGACTGCGTTCGGGCCCACGCTCACGGCGGGGGGTGGGCGCCTCGGAACGCTGCGGGGGCACCTCGAAGGGACGCGGCGGGGACACCGGAGCGACAGCGGCCGCTGTCGCAGTCGCCGAACCGTTGGTGGCGGCCGGCTCACTGACCGGCTCGGGGGCGACGGACTCCTCAGTCGTCTCGACTACCGGTTCCTGGGCGGTGTCCTCGACGTCGTCGTCAACTCGGATGGCGGGGAACTCGCCAGTGCGGATGATGGGGATCTCGCCGGTGAGCTCGGCGACGGTCACCGCGTCACTGTTGCCACGGCGCCGCCTGCGCCGGCCGCCGACCGGCGGCGAACCGATCGTGCCGTTCTTGGCCAGCAGCTCGGCCACCGAGATGGGCCGGCTCGGCGTTTCATCTGCAGTCATCGTGTGCCTCTCGATCGGGCGGGAGTCGGCCGATCAAAATCCTTGCTTTTAGCATCCCCCACCGATGTTTCCACCAGGGCGGTTCCATCGGCTTCACTGTCGAGTCGGCGCAGGATGATGCCTTCACGCAGCGCCCACGGACAGATGTCGACGTACTCCAACGACAGTGCTCGCATACTCGCCTCCGCCACCAGAGCACCCGCCACGATCTGCGGCGCCCGCTCGGCGCTGACTCCTTCCAGCTCGGCCCGGTCAGCCGTGGTCATCCTAGAGATGAAAGATATGAGTTGCCTCAGGCCGTTGGCGGTCAGCGTGCGCTTGACCCGCGGACCGGCTCCCGACGGCGCAGCGCCGGTAAGCCGGGCCAGCGAGCGGAACGTCTTGGAGGTCGCCACCGCCAGGTCGGGCTCCCCTGCCGACAGGACCGCCGCGGCGGACTCGGCGAGCTCGTTGTCCAGCCAGTCGCGCAGCATCGCCACCCGGCGCCGGCCAGGCGGATCGTCCGGAATCCACTCGCGGGTGAGCCGGCCGGCACCCAACGGCAGCGACATCGCGACCTCGGGCGCCTCGTCGACACCGTTGGACAGCTCCAGCGAGCCGCCGCCGATATCGAGGTTGATGATCCGGCCCGCGCTCCAGCCGTACCACCGGCGCACCGCCAGGAAGGTCAGCCGCGACTCGTTGGCGCCGGAGAGCACCTGCAGGTTGACCCCGGTCTCGGCCAGCACCCTGGCCAGCACGTCCTCGGAGTTCTTGGCGTCACGCACCGCCGAGGTGGCGAAGGCCATCAGGTCTGCGCAGCCCGAACTGGCCGCGATCTTGGCGAACTCGTCGACGGTGTCGACGAGCTTGTCGGCACCGCGGCGGGTCAGCTTGCCGGAGTCATCGATCGCCTCGGCCAGACGCAGCGCCGCCTTGGTCGAACTCATCGGGGTGGGATGACCGCCCCGATGGGCATCGACCACCAACAGATGAACCGTATTGCTGCCCACGTCGAGCACGCCGAGTCGCACGTGAACAACCTATCTGTAGTGGCCCGCCCAAGATTCGGGGCGCGGAGATTTCGTCTACCGTTACCACTGTGACGCATGGGCATCCTGGCGAGGTTGAACTGGACTTCCCCCGCGAATGGGTGGAGTTCTTCGACCCGGACAACCCCGAGCACCTGATCGCGGCGGATCTGACCTGGCTGCTCTCGCACTGGACCTGCGTGTTCGGCACGCCGGCGTGCAAGGGCACCGTCGAAGGCCGGCCGGACGACGGCTGCTGCTCACACGGGGCCTTCCTGTCCGACGACGACGACATTGCCCGACTCGACGACGCCGTCAAACAGCTCACCGACGCCGACTGGCAGTTCCGGGACAAGGGGCTGGGCCGCAAGGGCTACCTCGAGATGGACGAGTACGACGACAAACCCAACCTGCGGACCCGCAAGTACAAGGGCGCCTGCATCTTCCTCAACCGGCCCGGGTTCGGCGCCGGCGTCGGCTGCTCGCTGCACACCAAGGCGCTCAAGCTCGGGGTCGAACCGCTGACGATGAAACCCGAGGTGTGCTGGCAGCTGCCGATTCGCCGGAGCCAGGAATGGGTCACCAGACCCGACGGCACCGAGATCCTGCGGACCACCATCACCGAGTACGACCGGCGCGGCTGGGGCGAGGGCGGCGCTGACCTGCACTGGTACTGCACCGGCGACCCCGCTGCGCACGTCGGCGAGAAGCAGGTGTGGCAGTCCTACGCCCCCGAGCTGACCGAGTTATTGGGCGAGAAGGCCTACGCCGAGTTGGCGGCGATGTGCAAACGGCGCAGTGGTTTCCCGCTGATCGCTGTGCACCCCGCCACCCGCGCCGCGCAGTAGCCCCTACCTGGGAGATCGTCCCGGTCCGCGTTCCTTGTCACTCCGCTGTGGATTTGCTGTCTTTGCATCAGCGAAAATTTTCTTTGTGAGACACATCACAATCCGGCTAGTTGCCGCTTTTCTGCGACGCACCTAGTCTTCTTAGCTAGCGCATCATCCGGGGGGACGGTGCAGATGTCCATCTAAGAGACTTGGTTGTTAGCTTTGACCTCCGAAATCATCAGTTCCCCCAATAGCAGGCGGGTTTCGCTGCAATCCAAGATTCGCCGTAGCTACAAAACTGTGCAGGATTTCGGCGACGATTCGCTACCACTTACATCCGGGATAATTCGCTCAGATCGCGAGATCCGGCATCGTTCCTACGCACGCAAGCTGTTGTTCAGCGATTGTCTGATCATTTGCCTGGCTGTCGCAGCCGGACAGCTGCGCTTCGCCACCGAGCCCCCTGACCTCGGCTTCCCGTGGCCGGGCCCGCCTGAGGTGGGCTACACCGTCGTCTCGGTGCTGCTCGCCATGCTGTGGATGACATTCCTGAGCCTCGTCGGCAGCCGGTCGGCCCGCGTCGTCGGCCACGGCAGCGAGGAATACGCAATCATCGCGCTGGCTACCTTCCAGCTGTTCGGTCTCGTTGCCATCATTTCGATGCTGCTTCACATCGAGCTGTCCCGCGGCTACCTCGCCATCGCCCTGCCACTCGGCGTGGTGGGCCTGATGTTCAGCAGGCGCTACTGGCGCCGCAAGACCTCGCGCCGCCGCATGCGCGGCGAGGACCTCACCTCGGTGCTCGTCGTCGGCACGCCCCGGGTGGCCGCCGACATCGCCACTACCTTCGCCAAAGATCCCGAAGCCGGCTACCAGGTCGTGGGCATCTGCACGCCGACCGGGCCGCTCGGTGACGACGATGTCGTCACCGTCGGAAGCACCGCCATCCCGGTCGTCGGCATGGACGAGGCCGTCGTCGACGCGGTCCGCCGGACCGGCGTCGGAACGGTCGCGCTGGCCGCCACCGAGCACCTGCGCGACACCGAGATCCGCCGGCTGATCTGGGAACTGGACTCCCTCGGCGTCGACCTCATCGTCGCCCCCGGCCTCGTCGACGTCGCCGAGCAGCGGCTGCGTAGCCGCCCGGTGGCGGGCATGGCGATGCTCGAGGTCACCAAGCCCCAGTACAACCGGGCCAACTCGCAGGCCAAGCGAGCCTTCGACATCGCCTTCACCGTGCTGGTGCTGCTCGTGATGTCACCGGTGTTCCTGGCCGCGGCAATGGCGGTGCGGCTGTCGAGCCCAGGGCCGGTCTTCTACGTCTCCGAGCGCATCGGCCTCAACGGCACCACGTTCAAGATGTTCAAGTTCCGCAGCATGTACGACGGCTCGGACTCCCGCGCGGCCGCCATGATCGCAGCCACCGAGAGCAGCCCGCTGTTCTGGAAGGTCAAGGACGACCCACGCGTCACCCCGGTGGGCAAGTTCCTGCGCAAGTTCAGCATCGACGAACTGCCCCAGTTCCTCAACGTGCTGCGCGGCGAGATGAGCGTGGTGGGCCCCCGGCCGCAGGTTCGCCGCGAGGTCGACTCCTACGACGACCTGGTGCGCCGCCGACTGGCCGTCAAGCCCGGCCTGACCGGCCTGTGGCAGGTCAGCGGGCGGTCCAACCTCGAGATCGAGGACGCGGTCCGCATGGACCTCACCTACGTCGAGAACTGGTCGCTGTGGCAGGACCTGGTGATCATCGCCAAGACAGTAGGCGCCGTGCTCGCCAGCGACGGCGCCTACTGAGGCTGGTCGCCCAGCCCCGGCTCAGCCTTCCAGCTTGTAGCCCAAGCCGCGCACGGTGACCAGATGCACCGGGTTGGCGGGGTCGGCCTCGATCTTCGACCGCAGCCGCTTGACGTGCACATCGAGGGTCTTGGTGTCGCCGACGTAGTCGGCGCCCCACACCCGGTCGATCAACTGCCCGCGGGTCAGCACCCGGCCACTGTTGCGCATCAGGTACTCCAACAGATCAAACTCCTTGAGCGGCAAGGTAATCGGCTCACCGTTGACGGTGACAACGTGCCGTTCGACGTCCATCCGCACCGGGCCGGCCTCGAGGATCGCATCACCGAGGCTGGAGTCGTCGGCCTCGGTTCCGCGCCGCAGCACCGCGCGGATCCGGGCGATCAGCTCGCGTGCCGAGTACGGCTTGGTGACGTAGTCGTCGGCGCCGAGTTCCAGCCCCACCACCTTGTCGATCTCGCTGTCGCGGGCGGTCACCATGATGACCGGCACGCTGGATCGGGCGCGCAGCTGCTTACAGACATCGGTGCCCGTCATACCGGGCAGCATCAGATCCAGCAGCACGATGTCGGCGCCGGCCCGGTCGAATTCGGCCAGCGCTGAGGGTCCGTCACCGACGACGGTGGCCTCGAACCCCTCCTTGCGGAGCAGGAACGCCAGCGGGTCGGCCAGGGACTCTTCGTCCTCGACGATCAATACGTTGGTCATTGGCTTTCTTTCTCCTCGTCACGGGCCTCTAGATTGGTCGGCTCGACGTCGTTGTCGGAATGGGCGGGAATGGACAGGGTGAAGGTCGAACCGGTGCCGGGCTGGCTCCACAGCCTGATGCTGCCGTTGTGGTTGGCCGCCACATGCTTGACGATGGCCAGCCCCAACCCGGTTCCGCCGGTGGCACGCGAGCGGGCCTTGTCGACACGGAAGAACCGTTCGAAGACGCGCTCCTGATCGGCGCGGGCGATGCCGATCCCGCGGTCGGTGACGGCGATCTCGATATTGTCCCCACGGCGGCGGCGTGAGATCGAGACCCGGGACCCGTCCGGGGAGTAGGCGATCGCATTGGAGATCAGGTTGGCCAGTGCAGTGGCCAACAGGCCCTGGTCACCGAGCACCTGGAAACCGCTCGGCGCATCGGTGGTCACCGTGATGTCGGCGGTATCGGCGGCCACCTTGTGGCGTGAAATCGCTTCGCTGACAACACTATCGACGTCCACCACCTCAAGCTCGGGCAGCGGCTCGGCGCCTTGCAGCCGGGAGAGCTCGATCAACTCGCCGACCATGTTGGCCAGCCGCTGCGACTCGGTGAGGATCTTCTCACCGAAGCGGTGCACGGTGTCGGGGTCGTCAGTGGATTCCAGCAGCGCCTCGGCCAGCACGCCCATCGCGGCGACCGGGGTCTTGAGCTCGTGGCTGACGTTGGCGACGAAGTCGCGCCTGCTGGCTTCCATCCGGGCCTGCTCGGACTGGTCGTCGAGGTAGACCACGGCGAAGCGCGGATCCTGCTCGCTGAGCAACCGCACGTGGCCTCGCACCGAGAGCCCGGAGCGGCCGGCGGGAGCCCGCCGCGGCGGCGACAGGTCGACCTCGACATCCTCGCCGGTCGACAGCGTGTGCTGGGCGGCCTTCCAGGCCCGTTCGTCGAGCAGCCGGTCACGCACCAGACCCAGCTCCACCGCTCGTTCGTTGATGAACACCACGTCGCGCAGGCTGTCGACGACGACCATGCCGATCGGGGCCAGCGACACCACATGCTGCAACATCTGGGAGACGGTGATCCCGGCTTCGGTGATCGCCCGGCGCTGTCTGCGCTCGAGGATGCGTGGGGTGAGTCCGGCCCCGATACCGAGACCAACAGCGAGCGCACCTAGCGCCGCGACGGTGGCTAGTAGTGCCACCGAAACAACACTCACGCGAAAATCGTACGCATTCGGTGAACGTCATCCCAGCAGCGTGCGGCCAATTCGGGATACGTCACATATCCCGGCCGATGTATTCCGCCGCTGTTCACCCCGTGTTCGCCGAACGAGCCGCGATCCAGGGCTACTTTGCGCCCTGGCTGGCTACCGCGGCCGCACCGGCGGCGGCGGCCTCGGGATCGAGGTAGGTGCCGCCCGCCACCAGGGGCTTGAGGTCGGCATCGAGGTCGTAGCGCAGCGGAATCCCGGTCGGGATGTTCAGGCCCACGACGTCCTCG
The DNA here is from genome assembly GCF_011694515.1 of Mycobacterium sp. DL592. NCBI lineage: Bacteria > Bacillati > Actinomycetota > Actinomycetes > Mycobacteriales > Mycobacteriaceae > Mycobacterium > Mycobacterium sp. DL592. Next base: position 4,413,271 of record NZ_CP050192.1, read on the forward strand.
TCGGACATGCCGTCGAGGTACTTCACCAGCGCTCGCAACGAGTTGCCGTGCGCGACGATCAGCACCGTCTTACCGGCCCGCAGGTTCGGGACGACGGCGTCTTCGAAGTAGGGCACGAACCGCTCGACCACGTCGGCCAGGCATTCGGTCAGCGGGCCGCCGCCGATGTCGGCGTAGCGCGGGTCGGCGTCCTGGCTGTACTTGCTGCCCTTCTCGATGGGCGGCGGCGGGGTGTCGTAGCTACGGCGCCACAGCATGAACTGCTCGTCGCCGTACTTCTCCTTGGTCTCGGCCTTGTCCAGACCCTGCAACGCGCCGTAGTGCCGCTCGTTGAGCCGCCAGTCGCGCTGCACCGGGATCCACAACCGGTCTGCGGCGTCCAGCGCCAGGTGCGCGGTGGTGATCGCGCGCCGCAGCAACGAGGTGTACAGGATGTCGGGTAACACGCCCTGCTCGGCCAGCAACTTGCCGCCGCGCACCGCCTCGGCGCGGCCCTTGTCGGTCAGGTCGACGTCCACCCAGCCGGTGAACAGGTTGAGCGCATTCCATTCGCTCTCGCCGTGCCGGAGCAGGATCAGGGTCGCCGCAGGATCTGAAGCCATGACAAAAGTCTCTCACGGCCCGGTTCAGGCGTCGCGATCGTCATCGACTCCGGCGCCCAGTGGCCACCTACGTCACGGATTGGGGCCGGGACTCTCGACTCCTCCTCATCGTTCGTCCCTCACTCTGCATCGTCGTCTTCGGCGATCAGGTGCTCGAAGGCTTCCAGATTCTTCAGCGACTCGCCCCGGGCCACCCGCCAGGCCCACTCCTTCTGGATCGACGACTTGAAGCCCAGTTCCAGCAATGTGTTGAAGTCGGTGTCGACCGCTTCGAGCACCTGCCCGAGCACCCGGTCGATCTCATCAGGGGTGACCGCCTCCAGGGCGATGCGACCGATCAGATAGATGTCGCCGATGTTGTCCAGGGTGTAGGCCACACCGTAGAGCCGCCGATTGCGCTTGAGCAGGAAGCGGTAGACACCCTGGTGGTTCTCGTCGGGCTGGCGGCAGACGAAGGCCTCGACCCGCACCGAATGCTCACCGATGCTCAGCAGGGTGTTGGTCTTGAGCTTGCGCTCCCCGGGCAGTTCCACGATCAGGCCGGGCAACCCACCGTGGGAACCCTCGAAGCGGGTGTACGCCAGATCGTTGTCGATCAGCGTCTTCTCGATGATCTGTTGGACGGTGGCCTGTCTCACGCCCGCACCCCTCTGCGCATCGTCCACCGGCGCCCGTTGCGCCGGGCCACCAGGTCGCGCGCGGCGCTGTGCCGGTGCGTGCTGGCGTAGTCGGTGATAGCCCGGCCGTAGCTGGCCAGCAAGCCGTCAACGGTGTTGTCCCAGGAGAACTTTCGGGCATGGTCGACGGCGGCGCGGCTCAGCTGCTCGGGGTCACGGCGCAACAGCGCGTCGATGGCGGCGGCCCACTGATCCGGATCGTGACCGGGCACCAGGCTGCCACTGACTCCGTCGGCCACCGCCACGGGCAGTCCGCCGACCGCGGCGGCCACCACCGGCGTGCCGCAGGACTGCGCTTCGACGGCAACCAACCCGAATGACTCCGAATAGCTCGGCACCGCAACGAGATCAGCGGCGCGGTAGACGTTGACGAGGTTCTCCCGCGATTGCGGCGGCAGGAACGTCACCCGCTCGGCGATACCCAGCTCGGTGGCCAGGCCGACGAGTGCGTCCGGGGCGGCCAGCCCGCTACCGGACGGTCCGCCGGCGATCAGCACCCGCACATCAGGCAGCAGAGCGGCTGCCCGCAACAACACATCCGGGGCTTTCAGCGGTTGGATTCGGCCGACGAATGCAACCACGTTCTCCCCAGGCGCCAGCCCGATCGCCGCACGGGCGGCGCGCCTGTCCCCCGGGGTGAACGTCTCCAGATCGACCCCCGGATGGACGACGTCGATCCGGTCCGGATCGGCGCTGTGCAACGAAACCAGTTGGCGGGCTTCATCATCGGTGTTGACGATCAGCCGGTCCGCCTCGTCGACCACCTGCTGCTCGCCGACCGCACGCAAGGGCGGCTCGGGTGCGTCGCCGTCGGCCAGTGCCGCGTTCTTCACCGCGGCCAGGGTGTGGCTGGTGTGCACCAACGGCACCGCCCAGCGGTCGCGGGCCAGCCAGCCGACCTGACCGGATAGCCAGTAGTGCGAGTGCACGACGTCGTAGTAGCCCGGCTCATGGTTGGCCTCGGCGCGCAGCACCCCCGCGGTGAACGCGCACAGCTGGGTGGGCAGGTCGTATTTGTCGAGACCCTCGAACGGGCCGGCGACCACATTGCGCACCACGACCCCGGGCGCGACGGGCACCACCGCCGGATCCGCCGACGACGTGGCCCTGGTGAAGATCTCCACCTCGACGCCGCGGCGCGCCATATGCAGGGCGGTTTGCAGCACGTAGACGTTCATCCCGCCGGCGTCACCGGTGCCCGGCTGGGCCAACGGTGAGGTGTGCACCGAGACGACGGCCACACGGCGGGGCAGCACATCGGCCGAGCCATCGCTCAGATCTCGGGCGTGCCGCACGCCTCCATCTTTACACCCACCGCGGGCAGCCCCTGCTCAGGCCACCGGCAATGCCGACAGCAGCCCTCAGGCCGACACGTCCGGGCGACGATTCTGCGAGCGCCGCAACGCTCCGATCGGATCGGCGTAGAGCCCGCCGAGCGACACGATGCCTGCACCGGCCTCCTGCACGCGGTTACCGAATGCGGTGACCCGGATGTCGCGGGCAGGCAGCACCGAACGCTCGGCGAACGCGGCCTCGACGTGCTGCATACCTTCGGGGTACTCGGTGAAGGCCTGGCCGCCGACGATCACGTCGTCGGGGTTGAGCATGTCGCGCAGCAGCGCCACCGCGCCGCCCAGCACCCGGGCCCGCTCCTCAAGGAGCTCACGGGCTGCGACGGCGTCGGGCTGATCGCCTTGTCGCGCGGTCCGCAACAGTGTCGACATCGTGGCGCTCGGCCCGGCGGTGGGGATGAGTCCGCGCTTGCGGGCGGCGGCCAGAACGGCCTCGTCGCTGACGGTGGATTCCAGCTGACCCGTGCCGCCGAGGACGTCCGAAGCCACCGGGAGCGCTGCGATGGTGCCGGGGCCACTGGCCGGGCTGTGCACCCGTCCACCGATCACGAGGGCGAAACCGACTGTCTCACGGGCATATACGTAGAGGGTGCTCGCCGTCGGCGACGGTACGCGGCGCATCCCGAGCAGCAGTTCGGCGCCGGCGATCGCGTCGACGTGGGAGGCCACCGACACGGGAAGGCCCAGCGTTTCCGCGAGCACCGGGCCGACCGGGGCGTGCGCCCAGCCCAGGCGCGGATGGTCGACATGGCCGGTGACGCTGTCGACCACGCCGCCGATGGCGACGCCCACCCATAGCGGGCGGCGGCGATGCCACCGGCTCAGGTAGCGCCGGGCGCTGCCGGCCAGCGACGCCAGAGCCTGGGCCTGACCGCCACGCGGGGTGGGGGTTTCGACGGCGTCGAGGGTGCGACCGAACAGATCGGTGGCCACGATGCTGGTGGTGCGTGCGCCGATGTGGATGCCGAGGGTCAGGAACGGCTCGTGGTTGACCTCGACGGGCACCCGCGGGCGGCCGATCGCGCCGGAGACGGCGAGGTCGGCGCGTTCACGCAGCACCCCGGCGTCCAGCAGTGCGGTGACCTGGCGGTTGACCGTGGCGATCGAGAGCTTGGTGATCTGGGCGATGACGTCGCGGGCGATAGCGCCACGCTGGCGAACGGCGGCGAAGACTGCTGCCGTGGCCGCCTCGGGGATGCGCAGCGACGGAGCGATGATGTGGTGGCGGGTCCGCAGCGGATGCGGCCGGGCGGCGGCAACGGTGCGGGCCGGAGTATGGGAGGAGAGAGTGGTGGTGCGCACTGGGAGTGTCCTTCTCGAGTCTGGGAGGCGGGTCCTGTGCCACGCCTGGCGACTTGATCGGGACGAGAAAGAACGTGTCCGGTCGGGTCAGACGCAGCGAATCGCGTGACAACAACACGCGGTGTGCGCGACCAGACAGCTGGTCAGACCGATACGGATCACGGGAAGAACTTAGCACAGTTACTAGAGTTGGTCCGATGACGACTCCAGATGCCCATTCTCGCGTGGCCGTGGTGACCGGCGCCAGCTCCGGAATCGGGGAGGCGACCGCGAAAACCCTTGCCGCTCAAGGCTTTCACGTGGTCGCGGTGGCCAGACGAGCCGACCGCATCCAACGGCTGGCCGACGAGCTCGGCGGAACAGCCGTTGTGGCCGACGTCACAGACGACACCGCGGTCGAGGCGCTGGCCGCCGGCCTGAATCGGGTCGACGTGCTGGTCAACAATGCCGGCGGAGCCAAGGGACTCGAACCGATCGCCGACGCCGACCTGGACAACTGGCGCTGGATGTGGGAAACCAACGTCCTGGGTACCCTGCGGGTCACCCGGGCACTGCTGCCCAAGCTGATCGCCTCCGGCGATGGGCTGATCGTCACGGTGACATCGACTGCCGCACTGGAGGTCTACGACAACGGCGGCGGATACACCGCGGCGAAACACGCCCAGGGCGCCCTGCACCGCACATTGCGTGGCGAGCTGCTTGGCAAGCCGATTCGGCTGACCGAGGTCGCCGCCGGAGCGGTGCTGACCGAGTTCTCGCTGGTGCGGTTCGGCGGCGACGAGGACCGGGCGCGGGCGGTCTACAACGGGATCACACCGCTGGTCGCCCAGGACGTCGCCGACGTGATCGGTTTCGTGGCCGCGCGTCCGTCGCACGTCAACATCGACCAGGTAGTGATGCGGCCGCGCGATCAGGCCAACGCCAGCCGGTTCAACCGCCGGGTGTAGCCGAACTGGTCGTCGGGGCCGGTGCCGCCGTGGTGGTGGGCGTGCCCGACAGCGTCGGGGCATCACTGGGCGTCGCCGGCGCGGTGCTGGGCATGTTCGACAGCGACTGGGTGGCGCTGAGCGCAGACATGGACTTCCACTCGTCCCAGCCCACCGCCCAGTCCCAGATATCGCCGTCGGCGTAGGACAGCTGGATCGTCGTGCCGGTGACTTCCACCGGGTCGCCGTAGACGGCGGTGTAGTAGTACTGCTCGGCGTCGCCGGTGGATAGGTTGATGCACCCGTTGGTGACGTTGGTGTTGCCCTGTGCGCCGGCACTGTTGGGGTTGGCGTGGATGAACTCGCCGTTGTTGGAAATGCGCACCGCCCAGCGCTCGTGGACGTTGTTGTAGCCGGCCGCCGGGTTCGACATGTAGAAGTCCGAATACTTCTCGGTGACTACGTGAATGCCGCTGCGAGTGACGTTGCGCGGCAGGTCGGCTTCGCCGTAGCTGCACGGGAAGTCCATGACCACGCCGGCGTCGGTGATCACCTGGATGCGGTGCGAGGGGGCGTCGGCCTTGACCACCTGGCGGCGCCCGATGTCGAAGTCGAGTGTCGAATCGGCCGCCCCGTAGGCATCGTTGCCGAACTTCACGCCGTACAGCCGGGCGTCGACATGAACCTTGGTGCCCGGCTGGTAGTACTCCCGGGTCCGCCAGTGCAGCCGCGAACCCTGCGCCTCGTCCGGTAACCAGGCCCAGCTGCCCTCGGTGGGCGGGTCGGTGACGACCGTCAGGGCGCGTTCCACATCGGGCCTGTGCGCGGCGTCGATCGCGGCGTCGAACTGCATGATGATCGGCGCGGCCACCCCGACGGTCTGGCCGTCGGACAGCTGGAACTGGCCGTTGACCTTGGTGGTGGGATTGAGAGTGGCGAACGACGCCGCCACAGGGACCGCCTTACCGTCGCGGCCCACCACCGAGCCGGCCCAGGTGTAGACACCGCCATAGCCCAGCGGCTCGGTCGCGGTGAACGCCGTGCGCTCCCGGTTGAGCGTGCCGGCCACCGGATGGCCGTCGGCGTTGGTGAGTGTGACCCGCTGCAACCACCCGTTCTTGACCTCGAGGCTTACCGGCGCTGTCGGCGCCACATCCTTGGCGGCATCGGCCGGGCTGAAGGTCAGCGACGGCTTGGCAGGCGGCTCCGGCGACCCGGATTGTTTGCCGGACCCGCCGAAGCAGGCAGCCAGCGCGTTGGGGGCCACAACGCCGAGCGCCAGGGCCGTCAGCGCACGCCGGCGGTTGACCGGCGGCATTCTGTCGGCAGGGCTCACGTCAATCCAAGATACGGAAAGCGACCGTCAACCTGCCAATTGCCGGGGTGTGGTCATGGCCTCACCCAGCAGCGTTTCAGATGCCGAAGATCTTGAGGAAGGCTGGTGCCGCCCCGCCCAACTGGGATCCGGCGAAGTCGATGCTGCCGCCCACGAGCACGATTTGGGCTCCGGAGGTCTGGTCGACAGCGCTGTAGTCACTCCAGCTCAGCGACACCGGCCGCAGCGACGAGAACAACCCACCCACCGGAATATGCGCCACGAACGTCGGCCCAGAAGTCCCGATCTGCAGCGGCACGTCCAGGTTCTGTCCACCGAACAGCAAGGCGTTGGTGAACTTCGGCGCGGCCTCAGCCCAGGCCCCGAAAGCCCCGAGGATGTTGCCGCTGCTCACAGCCGTGACGAAAGACTGCAGGCTGTCATAGGCGGTGAGGCCGGCGTTGACCACCGCACCGGCAATGCTGGCGGCGAAAGCCACCGTGGACGGCACCGCGAGCGTGCCACCGGTCAGGGTGTTGGTGCTCTTGAGCGGTGTGGTCGTGAACGTCGTTGTCCCGGCCAGCGAGAACGTGGCGCCGCCGATCGGAGTCGTGGCGGTCGCGTTCAGCGACAGCGGGCCGCTCTGGCCGAGATCCGGGGCACTCAGGTCGGCGGACAGCGAAATCGGTCCGAACGGCGTGTTGAAGGTCTGGTTGAACTGTCCGCCGACAGCGTTCGCGGTCAGCGCGGCGGACGGCGTGGCCGACCGCTTCGACACCGCGGATGCGCTCAGCGGGGTGGTGCTCACCTTCACGGTCCGAGAACTCACGGCGGTTGTGGTCACCGCGGCGACTCGTTTGCTCGACGCCACCGCGGAGCTGGTGGGCCCGGCATCGGGCTTGCTGTCCGACGCGGAGTTCGACGGCTGATTGCGGCCGGTGTCCGCCTGCGCGACTCCGGCAGCACCGGCCAGGGCAGCACCGACGCCGAGCGCCAACGCTCCGGCGCCGAGCCACGTCCTGACTTCCAGCATGCGTCCGCGTGTTGCGGCCGACGAATTTCCACTGGCCATTTTGAATCCCCCCATATCAGCGAACGGAAGTGCGCTTACATCCGCAATTATTTTCCCCATTATTCTTCGGCGGGGTTAATTCTCGGAATTCCTCGAGGTTAATTTTCTGCTGCGTGACAGGTCTTGCGTGCCTGGTCTACAAAGCGCAGCCGACCAGCACGGGCTCAGGGATCAGGGTGATGCCAAACACGGCGCGCACGCCGTCGCGGACCGCGCGGGCCACCGCCAGGATGTCGGCCGTCGTGGCATTCCCGCGGTTGGTCAGCGCCAAGGCGTGCTTGGTCGACAGCCGGCATGGCGCGTCAGGCCCGGGGAAGCCCTTGCCGAAGCCGGCATTCTCGACCAGCCAGCCCGCCGCCAGCTTCACCCCGTCCGGGGCGGGATAGTGCGGCACCGGGCCATCGTGGCCGGCCAGCAGTGCTTCGAACTGTTCGGCCGGGACGACGGGGTTGGTGAAGAACGACCCCACGCTCCAGGTGTCGTGGTCGTCGGGGTTGAGCACCATCCCCTTGCGAGCACGCAACTCGAGCACGGTTCGGCGGACCGCGTCCGGCTGCGCCCGCGCACCGGCCGCCACGTCGAGCGCGGTGCACAGTTCGGCGTAGCGCAGCGGCGCGGAGAGCCCCGTCGCCTCCAGGGCGAACTCCACCTCCAGCACCACCGCGTCCGGGGAGTTCTTCAGCACGCTGTGCCGATAGCCGAAGCCGAGCTCGTCGGCGGCCGCCCAGCGCACTTGCCCGGTGCGGCGGTCCAGCAGCCGAACCCGGGTGAGGCGGTCGGCCACCTCGACTCCGTAGGCGCCGACGTTCTGGACGGGCGTGGCCCCGGTCGAGCCGGGGATGCCCGACAGGCATTCCAGCCCGCCGAGCCCGTGTTCGACCGATAGTGCGACGACGTCGTCCCAGACAGCGCCGGCCTCGGCGCGCAGCAGGGCGCCGTCGACGGTGACGGCGCGGTTGGCCAGCAGGACGACGGTCAGGTCGGCGAGGTCGTCGGCGATCACCACGTTGGAGCCGCCGGCAAGCACCAAAACCGGTCCGCCGGCGGCCTCGTCGAGTGCGCGGACCGTGGCCACGACCTGATCGGTGGTGGTGCAGGTGATGACACGGCTGGCCACCGGACCGACCCGCAGGGTGGTCAGCGACGCCAGCGGCACCCGCTCGGCGACCGCCGCGCCGCCGAAAACCTGCAGGGCTCCCACGGCCCGTAACGGTAGCCTCACCAGCTATGCCGCGTTCATTCGACATGGCCACCGACTACGACGGCAGCGTCGAACAGGTTCATGCGGCACTGCGCGACGAACAGTATTGGCTGGCCCGCCTGGCCGACTCGGGTGCCGACGACGCCACGCTGGACTCGCTGCGCCTGGGCGCCGACGGCAGTGTCGACATCGCGACCACCCAGATCCTGCGGGCCGACCGGCTGCCGGGCGTCGTCACCCAGTTCCACCGCGGCGATCTACACATCAAGCGCGTGGAGAGCTGGTCGGGCCTGGTCGACGGCAGTGCGCAGGCCGCCGTGGACGGCGTCATCCCCGGCGCGCCGGTGACACTGACCGGCAACGCGCACCTGACACCCGCAGAAGCGAAGGCGCGCTTGGCTTTTCGGGCCACCGTGGAGGTTCGGATCCCGTTGGTCGGCGGCAAGGTGGAGAACTTCATCGGCAACCAGCTGGTGGACCTGCTGATCGCCGAGCAGCGGTTCACCACCCTGTGGATCGCCGAGCACGGCTGAGCCCGCGGGTACCGTGATTTCATGTCCCGCCGCATGGACTACGTCATCGCACTCGACAAGCCTGCATCCGATCTCTACGTGAGCTTCACCAGCCGCGAGTACTGGGAAGATCTGGTAGCCGAGCACGCCAGGCACTACGAGTCGACGCTGACACGGTTCTGCTCCGGCGACGGCGGCACCGACATCGTCTTTACCCACACGCTGTCGAGTAAGGACCTGCCGTCGGTGGCGGCCGCGGTCGTCCCGCTCAATCTGACCGTCACCCGCGAACAGCACTTCGCCCCGTTCGACGCCGCGTCGCAGTCGGCGCGCGGGCACTACAAGGCGCTGGTGCCGTCGGCGCCGATGGACTTCGGCGGAACCTACGTGCTGAGCGAGTCGCCGACTGGCAGCGAGTTGCGGCTCAACAGCGTCTGCACGGTCAAGGTGCCGTTGATCGGCGGCAAGATCGAAGAGTGGGTGCTGGGCGGACTGCACGGATTGTTCGACAACGAGCGCGATTTCACCCGCGACTGGATCGCCAGCCATTACTAGGGCACAGCGGCCGGTCGGCGTGCCGACCCGCGGAACCACCAACGCCAATCGATTGCGGCGCGCCGACCGCTGGCTGCTGAACTCCCCGCGGGTGCGCTCGGTGCTGGAGTCGGCGAGCGAACCGCTGGTCGTCGACCTCGGGTACGGCCGGCTGCCGGTCACCACACTGGAAATGGCCGCGCGGCTGCGAGTTCTGCGCCCCGACATCCGGGTGGTCGGCCTGGAGATCGATCCGGCGCGGGTGGTGCCAGCACTCGACGGTGTCGAATTCCGGGTCGGTGGTTTCGAATTGGCGGGGCTGCGCCCGGTTCTGGTGCGGGCGTTCAACGTGCTGCGCCAGTACCCGCCAGAAGCGGTGGACCAGGCGTGGGAGGTGATGCGCTCGCGCCTGGCGCCCGGCGGGCTGATCCTCGACGGCACCTGCGACGAGTTGGGGCGGCGGTGCTGCTGGGTGCTGCTCGACGCCGACGGCCCGGTGAGCCTGACGCTGGCCTGCGATCCACGGCACATCGAGCGACCCTCAGACTTGGCCGAGCGGTTGCCGAAAGTCCTTATCCACCAAAATGTTCCGGGCCAACCCATCCACGAACTACTTACCGTCGCAGACCGGGCGTGGGCCGCGTCGGCGGGGCATTCGGTGTTCGGCCCGCGCGACCGCTGGCGGGCGATGATCGCCGAGATGCGCGGCGCGGGCGTCGCGCTGGAACCGCAACGCCGAAGCGTGCGCGACGTGGTGCTCACCGTCCCGTGGTCGTCGGTCGCACCGGGCTAGCTGCGGCGCCTAGCATCAAGACATGCGGATAGCCCTGGCCCAAATCCTTTCTGGCACCGACCCCGCCGCCAACCTGACCCTGGTCGAGCAGTACACCCGGCAGGCCGCCGCGGCGGGCGCACGACTGGTCGTGTTCCCCGAGGGCACCATGAGCCGGTTCGGGGTGCCGCTGACCCCGATCGCCGAGCCGCTGGACGGACCGTGGGCCGACGCGGTGCGCGGCATCGCCGCCCGCGCCGGGATCACGGTGGTGGCCGGGATGTTCACCCCCACCTCCGACGAGCGGGTCACCAACACCCTGCTGGCCACCGGCCCCGGCATCGATGCCCACTACGACAAGATCCATCTCTACGACGCGTTCGGGTTCGCCGAATCCGCCGGCGTCGCGGCCGGCCGCGAACCGGTGGTCATCACCGTCGACGGCGTCGGAGTGGGGTTGACGCTGTGCTACGACATCCGCTTTCCCAACCTTTACCTCGAGCTGGCCGACCGCGGCGCACAGGTCATCACCGTCAGCGCGTCGTGGGGTGCGGGCCCCGGCAAGCTCGAGCAGTGGACCCTGCTCGCCCGGGCCCGGGCATTGGACTCGGCGTCGTTCATCCTCGCCGCGGACCAGGGCTATCCGGGTGACGAGATGGCGAACACCTCGAGGGCGCCGACCGGTGTCGGCGGCAGCTTGGTCGCCTCCCCGTTCGGCGAAGTGCTCGCCTCCGCAGGCCCCGACCCTCAACTCGTGGTGGCCGACGTCGACGTCGACGCCGTGCCCGCGGTGCGCGAGACGCTCGGCGTGCTGCGTAACCGCTCAGAGTTCGCTCAGATTGATAGGGCAGAATCGCGCGGGTGACGTATCCGCCACAGGGCCCG